>JAUQVX010000012.1 GCA_039794565.1 Gloeomargarita sp. SRBZ-1_bins_9
GGGGGCGGGGGGGGGGGGGGGGGGGGGGGGCGGGGGGGGGGGGCGGGGGGCGGGGGTGGGGGGGAAGGGGGCGGGGGGGGGGGGGCAGTGCACTCCGTCGAGGTTGGGGCGAGGGTTCCACAAAGGTCACTTCGATAGGGGGTGGCAAGGGAACCACCGGCTCCGGCAGAACTTCCAGGTGGCGCAGGAGATATAGCAAACTGGCATGGGCCAGGCAGGAGGTCAGCAAACACCACAGCAGCGGTGCGGTCAACCCCCGGCGGAGCGACAACGACCATTTGCCCATCATGGCTACTTCCCAGATGCCCCCTTTGCCCATCCTACCTTGAAATTTTCTGTAATCTCAGGGACTGGGGGGTGGATGGGATTTAAGCTAGGGCCAGAGGTTGGGCAAGAAGTGGCTTATGGTGTCTTTGCAGGAAAATCCGCTGCGGGTGGGTTTGCAACAGGAGCGGGTGCCGGATCCCTTCACCATCGTGATCTTCGGGGCCTCTGGCGATTTGACCCAACGGAAACTGGTGCCGGCTTTGTATAAATTGCGTCTGCAACGGCGTCTGGCCCCGGAGACCACCATCATCGGCTTTGCTCGCCGGCCCTGGAGCCACGACTATTTCCGGGAGCAGATGCGCGAGGGCGTGGAACAGTTTGGGGGAGGCATCGCTAACCCGGCCCTGTGGGAGGAATTTGCCCAGGGGCTTTTCTACCATGCCGGTGATATGGACAATCCGGAAAGCTACAGGACCCTGGGGGCCTTGATCGCCGAACTGGAAACCCAGCGACAGACCTTCGGTAACCGGGCCTACTATTTGGCGGTGTCGCCCAACTTTTTCGCCGAGGCCATTCGTCAGTTGGGGGCCGCCGGATTACTCTGCAACCCGCGCCAGCATCGCCTGGTGATCGAAAAACCCTTCGGTCGGGATTTGGCCACGGCCCAGGCCCTCAACCGGGTGGTGCAACAGGTGTGCCACGAGGAGCAGGTGTACCGGATTGACCATTACCTGGGGAAAGAAACCGTCCAGAATTTGTTGGTGTTTCGCTTTGCCAATGCCATTTTTGAACCCCTGTGGAATCGTCAGTTTGTGGACCATGTGCAGATTACGGTGGCGGAAACGGTGGGCGTAGAAGACCGGGCCGGTTATTACGAATCGGCGGGGGCACTGCGGGATATGGTGCAAAATCACGTCATGCAATTGCTGTGCCTGACGACCATGGAACCACCCAGTTCCCTCAATGCCGATAGCATTCGCAACGAAAAGGTCAAGGTTCTCCAGGCCACCCGCCTGGCCCACCAGGGATTTCATTTGGCCAAGGCGGCTGTACGGGCGCAGTACAGTGCCGGCTGGATACGGGGGAAACCGGTGGTGGGCTACCGGCAAGAACCCAAAGTCCATCCCCAGTCTGTCACCCCCACCTACGTGGCCCTGCATTTGCAAATTGATAACTGGCGCTGGCAGGGGGTGCCCTTTTTCCTACGCACCGGTAAACGGATGGCCAAAAAAGTGACGGAGATTGCCATCCAATTCCGGGAGCCGCCCCTGAGCCTTTTCCCGTCGGTGGCCCAGCAAGCCAATCCCAACCTGTTGGTGCTGCGCATTCAACCGGATGAGGGCATTTCCCTGCGGTTTGAGGCCAAGATGCCGGGGCCGGAGTTGCGCGCCCGGTCGGTGAATATGGATTTCCAATACGGCAAGACCTTTGGCATGGCCAGCTCCGAGGCCTACGAACGGTTATTGCTGGATTGCCTCCTGGGGGACCAAACCCTGTTTACCCGCGCCGATGAGGTGGAAGAAGCCTGGCGGGTGATTACACCGGCGTTGAATGTCTGGGACAACACGCCCCTGGGTACACCCCTTCCCCAGTACGAAGCTGGCACCTGGGGACCCTTAGAGGCGGAACAAATGCTCACCGAATTAGGACGCCACTGGCGCCGGCCGTGAATAGTTGCAAACCAGCAACTCGCTGACCTGGCCCCGGTCCTCGGCTTTGGAGTTGATCGCCCGGGCTGCTTTTAGCTCGATGCAGGGGAAATCCCCATAGAGCGCCAGGGTGAAGGCACACCAGGAATTGCTGAGCATGACATAGCAGCCCCGCCGGTGCAACTCCCGGAAAAGGGCAGCCAACTCCCGTTGTTCAGCCTCGCCAAAACCTGCCGCCGCATAGCTGGTGAAATTAGCCGTCGGGGACAGGGGGACATAGGGGGGGTCCAGGTAAATAAAATCTCCCGGTTGCGCCCAGTCTAAAACTGTGCGGAAGTCACGGCAGGTAATCGAAATGTTCCGTAGGGCATGACTATTTTGGCGCAATCGGTCGGCGTCAAAAATGCGAGGATTCCGGTAGCGACCCATCGGTACGTTGAACCGGCCCTGGCGATTGACTCGATACAACCCGTTGTAGCAGGTTTTATTCAGGTAAATCAAGCGCGCCGCCCGCTGGACAGGGGTGAGGGCCTCGGGGTCTAAACTGCGTACTCGGTAGTAGGTTTCGGCACAGTGGCTATCCCGCAGGCGCTGGAGTTCCGCCAGGAGTTCTTCCAGGTGATCGCGCACCTGGAGATAGCAGTTGATGAGTTCTGCGTTAATGTCAGACAGATAGCCATCTTGAAATGATACTTTTCCCTGTTGCCGAAGATGAAACAAATGCCAAAACACGGCGCCTCCCCCTAAAAACGGTTCATGGTAAGCGCGAAAGCGTCGGGGGAGAAAGGGGGTCATTTGGGACAAAAGTTGGGATTTGCCCCCCGCCCACTTGAGAAACGGTGGCGGCCCCAGCGATACTGGCTGAAACGGTAATGTCAGTTGCACCGACTACAATAAAAATCTGTAAGGGACCTTAAGTTTTGTCCGGTGGTTACCCGCCGATTTTTACTATAGAAGAGCGCCAGGGTGGGAGGCAATACCGATGGTGACCACGGAAGCAGTTGTGGCCCTGCAGGACCCTAAGGAGGTACCCATTCACCAAATCGAATTGGAGTTAAGCCAAATTTGGTCCGGCGTCCACGGAAATGGGGAGACGGGGCCACCGGCGGTGCGGGCCGCTACGTTCACTCTGGTGGTCTATGAATCACCGGATTTGGCTGCCCCGATTGCTCCGTCCGTTGAGCGATTGGTCATCCAAAACCCCTGTCGGGTCATTCATCTGCGCCCCCAAAACGACCAGGCAGAGGTTCCCCTGTCGGCCCAGGTGGCGGCCTACTGTCCCCTGCAAAAGCGGCACCAGAGCAATTTGATCTGCTGTGAGTACATCACCCTGACGGGGGGGCGGACGGCCCTGGAACGGTCCTTGGGGTTGATCAATGCCTTGTTGATCGGCGATTTGCCAACGTATTTGTGGTGGCAGGCCCAACCCGACCCGGAGGATGTGCTGTTGCAGGGGTTGATCCACCTGCGGGAGCGGGGGGGAATGCGGCTGCTGGTGGACTCGGCGACATTCCCAGACCCGGTGTCGGGTTTGTTGGCCATCGAACGGCTGGTGCGGATGAACGTGCCCATCGCTGACTTGAACTGGGGCCGCCTCAGTACATGGCAGGAACTCACGGCGGAAGCCTTTGACCCCCCCGACCGGCGTGCCGATTTGCCCAAGATTGACCAGGTGGTGATTGACTACGAAAAGGGCAATCCGGCCCAGGCACTGTTATTTTTTGGCTGGTTGGCCAGTCGCCTGCAGTGGGTGCCCCAGTCCTACATCGTCGAGCGGAATGACTACGAAATTCACCGGATCCTGTGCCACTCCCCCCAAGGGCAGGAAATTAAGGTGGAGTTGGTGGGTGTGCCCGTGGCCGATACCGGTTTGGTGCCGGGGGATTTGCTAGGCTTGCGCCTGGATTCGACCCAACCGGAGGCCAACTGCTGCACGGTGCTGTGTTCGGAGACCACGGGCTGTATGCGCCTAGAGGGGGGTGGCCGGGCGGCCTTTTGCCGGGTGGAACAGGTAACCACGCTACGGGATATCCCGACAGAAACTATCCTGGGACAGCAGATTCAACGCTGGGGCCAGCAAAGCGTCCTCTTCCAAGAAAGTCTGGTGGTCACGGCGGCCATTTTGCAGGCGGCCCAGACCGACTGATGTAACGGTTTTGTCATCGAGGCGCTAGGGCAACCCGGCCTCTGGCATCATACGGTCAAGCCCTTCTCTCTGGATACCCTGGAGCGATGACTGGGCGCCGGCGGTTTCTGATGATAAGTGGGCTGACAGCCCTGGTGGTGGGGGGCCGGATACCGCGGGGGTGGGCCTATGTCGAGCGGGTGCGTCCCCGATTTGCCCTGCATTTTGATGGGGCACAGCGCTTTGTCAGTGGCCGGGCACTCGTCAGGCAGGGCAATTGGCATGGTTACATTGACCACTCCGGCCATCTGGTCATCCCCTTGCGCTACACCGATGCCCGTTCCTTTAGCGAGGGGTTGGCGGCGGTCGAGGAGCAGGACAAATGGGGCTATATCAATAAAAAGGGGGATGTGGTCATTCCCTTGGTTTTCGACCGGGCGCTGGATTTTAGCGAGGGGTTGGCCGCCGTCAGTAATGACCAGCAAAAATGGGGATTTATCAATAAATCGGGTCAGCTCATAGTGCCCTACCAGTACGACCGGGTGTTGAATTTCAAAGAGGGATTGGCGGCGGTCAAACGGGGTAACAAATGGGGTTACCTCAACCGCTCCGGGCGCTTGGTGATCCCCCTGCGCTATGACAATGTGTTTAGCTTCTCCGAAGGACTGGCCCGGGTCAAGCAGGGCAATAGCTGGAGTTTTATTGATGACAGGGGGCGGGTGGTCATCGGTGAGTACTTCCTATGGGCGCAACCGTTTCATGAGGGTTTGGCAGCCGCTAACCAGGACGGTTTGTGGGGGTTTATTAATACCCGGGGTCATTGGGAAATCGGGGCGCAGTTTCACCAGGTTCTCCGGTTCAGTGAGGGTTTGGCCGCTGTGCAATGGCAGTCCCGCTGGGGCTATATCAATCGCCAGGGCCAATTGGTGATTCCTTACCAATTTGAAGAGGCCTGGCATTTCAGCGAGGGCTTGGCCCTGGTGAAACAAAACGGCCGCTGGGGCTATGTGGACATTACCGGTGCGTTGGTGGTGCCCTGTCAATTTGACAATGCCGAATCCTTTGCCGAGGGGATGGCGCCGGTGAAATTCCAAAACGAGTGGGGCTACCTCAACCGCACCGGCCAGCCGGTGTTTCCCCCTGCCCTGCGGCTCGCCATGGAGCAATCCCTCAGCGATATACCAGGGGATAAATAGCCCGCCAGGCCCACACCCCCAGCAAGACCACCCACAGCACCAACCAGGCCACCAACAGGGGGGCCGCCGGGGGCCAGGCCAGGGGCCAACGCAACAGGTCCACCAGGGCCGACAGGGGCAGCAACTGGGCTAGGAAACCTAAAAGGGGGGGTAGGTTGTCCCGGGGAAAATAGGTGCCACACAGGGTAAACATGGGTACGATCACCAGAAACGTGGGGACATTCACCTGGTCAACGGTCCGCACCAAGCCGGCGGTGACCAACCCAATGCCGCCAAACAACAGCGCTCCCAACACCAGCCACGGCAGTGACAACAGCAACCCGACCGCGGGATACAACCCCAGCAGAACGATGACCAAGCCGGTTGTCAATCCCGCCAGCAGTCCCCGGGTGGCCGCCCACAGCCAATCCCCCAAAAATACCTCGCTAAAGGTCAAGGGGGCTGTAATCAGGGCATGCCAGGTTTTTTGCATCTGCAACCGGATAAAACTGCCATAGGCCCCTTCAAAAAAACTCTGAAACAGTACCCCTACGGCCATCATCCCCGGCCCGATAAATTGGAGATAGGTCACCTCCTGGCCGTGGTAGTTCAAGGTGGGGATCAGGGGCGTCAGGCCAAAACCAAAGGCAATCAAGTATAAAATGGGCTCTGAGAGGGGGGGCAAACTGTTGACCAGCCAAGTGTTTTGATAGACCTTGAGGTGCCGCCGCCAAACGGAATACACCCCCCACCAACTGACATCAACGGTGAACCTTTTGTGCCAACCCATCCGCCGTTTACTCCTATAATGTGGCAGTGACCTGTTTCCCTGGCTTCCTAGTGTAGAGGGTGGGCTGTTGATGCTGTGCAAGGGCTTTGAGGTGGAACTCTACACAGGTACGCCCCAGGGAAAGGTAGTGGGTCTGGCGGACCGGATCGTGCGGGCTTTGCCGGGGTTTGTCTGGGAACCGGACCGCCGGAATGTGGAATACACCACTCCCCCGCGCCAGCGCTACGAACAACTCCTGTGCGACCTGCTGCAACCCCGCCAACGGCTCCGGCAATTCCTGCGCACCTTAGGGGACTACACCCTGATTCCTGGCAGCACCTTAGCCCTGGGGGATAGTCACGTGTTTGAGCGCTCCGACCCCCATAACCCCTACCACACCTTCATCGAACAGACCTACGGTGCGCGGGTGGTGACCGCCAGTGTGCATATCAATATCGGCATTGACGACCCGGAAACTTTATTGCGGGCCTGCCGGCTGGTACGGGTGGAAGCGCCCTTGTTTTTGGCCCTGAGTGCTTCGTCTCCTTGGCTGGATGGGCAGGTGACCGGCTGGCACAGCACCCGCTGGCAGCAATTTCCCCACACGCCACCCCATGTTCCCCTGTTTTTGGACCACCGCCATTTCATCCGCTGGACGGAGACCCAATTGCAGGCGGGCACCATGCAGAATGTACGGCATCTATGGTGCAGTGTGCGGCCCAACGGCAATCGCCGCCCCTACGACCTCAATCGCCTGGAGCTGCGTATTTGTGACCTGATCAGCGACCCGGTGCATTTACTGGCGGTGACCGCCCTACTGGAAGCCCGCTTGCTGCAGGTGCTTCAGGACTCCCGGCTCGACCCCCTACACGGCTATCCCTGGCCCCGGGTGCGTGCCGAAGAACTGCGGGTGCAAGCGGACGCCAACGCCCGGCAGGCTGCCCGTTTGAGCTTAGATAGCATGCTGACCCACTGGCAGGATGGCCGTTCCTTACGGGCGCGGGACTGGATTGCCGATTTGTTGGACCAGGTGACCCCCATGGCCAAGGCCCAGGGATTTGCCTGTTTTTTGTCCCCCCTGCGCACCATCCTGGCCGAGGGCAACGAAGCCCAACGGTGGTTAGCGGCTATGGCCCAGGGGCAAACCCTAGCTGCAGTCTTGCAACAGGCCATCCAAACTATGCACCGGCGGGAGGTGGAACTGGCCAGCGTCCTCTGTTCTCCCCAGGCGGCTTAAAATAGAACCACACCCTAGCGATGGCAGACCTATGGCGACCGTTGCCCCCGAACCCCCTATCCATCCCGACAAGCAAAAGGCCCTCAACCTGGCCATGCAGCAGATCGAAAAATCCTTTGGCAAGGGGGCGATTATGCGTCTGGGGGATGCCACCCGGATTCGCGTCGAAACGGTGCCCAGCGGCGCCCTGACCTTGGATTTGGCCCTGGGGGGTGGACTGCCTAAGGGACGCATCATCGAAATCTATGGCCCGGAAAGTTCCGGGAAGACGACGGTGGCCCTCCATGCGGTGGCGGAGGTGCAAAAGCGGGGGGGCATCGCGGCCTTTGTGGATGCGGAGCACGCCCTGGACCCGGCCTATGCGGCGGCCTTGGGGGTAGATGTGGAGAACCTGCTGGTGTCCCAGCCGGACCACGGGGAAGCGGCCTTGGAAATCGTGGACTCTCTGGTGCGCTCGGCGGCGGTGGATATTGTGGTGGTGGACTCGGTGGCAGCCCTGGTGCCCAAGGCGGAAATCGAGGGGGAAATGGGGGAGGCCTATGTGGGGTTGCAGGCCCGCCTGATGAGCCAAGCCCTGCGCAAAATTACCGGCAACATCAGCAAGACTGGCTGCATTTTGATCTTTTTGAACCAACTGCGGCAGAAAATCGGCGTCACCTACGGCAACCCAGAAGTCACCACCGGCGGTAACGCCCTCAAGTTCTATGCGTCGGTGCGGTTGGATGTGCGCCGGTTGCAGACCCTCAAGCGTGGTACGGAGGAATACGGGGTTCGGGTCAAGGCGAAAGTGGCCAAGAACAAGGTGGCGCCTCCGTTCCGGCTGGCGGAATTTGACATTATTTTTGGCAAGGGGATTTCCCAGGCGGGCTGCGTGCTGGACATTGCCGAGCAGGTGGGGATTGTCAAGCGTAAGGGGGCTTGGTATAGCTATCAGGGGGAAAATCTGGCCCAGGGGCGGGAAAATGTCCTGCAACTGTTGGAGGAAAAGCCGGCTCTCCGGGAGGCGATTGAGCAGCAGGTGCGCCAGCAATTGGAGATGGGGACGGTGACCATTCCCACGGCGCCTCCCACCCCGGAAGACCTGGAACCGGAGGTGGAACCGGTTGATGCCTGACCCCCAGCACCAGGCCTGGTTGCAACAACTGCGTCGCCGGGAGGGGTCGTGGGTGACGTGGGGGCAGCTTTGCCAGCAGTTACACAAAGCCGGGTGGAGCGCCGAAGCCATTTTTGAGGAGACGGGCTTGGAACCGAGTACCCAAAACCAATTGATGGTGGCTAGTCAGGTGTTTGCTTCCCTACAGGCCCAACCCGATTTGCAGGCCTATTTTCAGGAACAGGGCAGCGACCTGCTGTACGAACTGCGGCTGTTGTCCCAGTCCCAGCGTTTGGCCTGCGCTGCCTATGTCCGGGATAAGGGGCTGGATGCGGCCACGACTCGGGAGGTGGTCAAGGCCATGAAGGAGTTGGGGCAGTATCGGGCGCCGCCGGAATTTAGCGACCATCCGGGGGATGCGGTGGCCTTTCAGTGCTGGCGGCTGTTGCGCCAAAAACCCACTAGCAGCGACCGGGGTCGATTACTGGCGCGGGGGTTGCGCTTTGCCCACAGCGAAGGCGCCCGGGCGGCCTTGGAAAAACTCCTGGATGTCACCCCCGGCGAGCCGTTGCCGACGCCCCCCCGTTTGCCCTGGTATCGGTGGGAATCCGCCCTGGAACAACCGGTAATACTGACGCTGGCGGGCCAGTTGCCCTTGGGTGAAACGGCTTGGCGGGAGACACCGGTGGCCCAGCCTCAGCCGCCGTTTGGGGTGGTAACGGGGGTCAGCGCGGTGGTGGCGCTACCGGGATGGCCGGTGCTGCGGACGGCCCAGGCCCCTTTGGCCCTGCTGGCAACGGGGTTGGCGGAGTTGGGGGTGGAGGAACCGGTGTTGTTGGTGGTGGACCGGCAGGCCACGGACTGGCAGGCGGAGGCCTATTTCCTGGTGGCGGAGGTGGGGCAGGTGGTGTTGCGTTGGTTTGCGGAAGCGCCGCCGGTGCCGCTGTTGGGCCGGTTGCTCCTGGCACTGCGCCCGCCGCAAGTCCTAGACCCAACCTACCTAACGGAACCCTGGCAGTTCGAGGAGTAGAAAGCGGGGGGCCATGTTCCTGAGTGTGGTCATTCCCACCTACAATCGGCGGCCCATTTTGGCTAAAGCGTTGCTGGCCCTGGAGCAGCAGGACTGGCCGGGTCCCTATGAGGTGATCGTGGTGGATGACGGGTCCACGGACGATACGCTGGCCTGGTTGGCGGCCCATCAGCCGGACTTGCCCCATGTGCGCTGGTGTAGCCAAACCCACCAGGGACCGGCGGTAGCCCGCAATCTGGGGGTAGCCCAGGCGCAAGGGGACACGATTGTCTTCATCGACAGCGACCTGGTGGTCACGCCGGTGTTTCTGCGCGCCCATGCCGAGGGCCTCCAGACGGCCTACCACAAACTAGGACACGATAAATGTTTCACCTACGGGCGGGTGGTAAACACCTCCAACTTCGACAACCCCACCCAGGAGCGGTTTAAGTTGACGGATGTGTCGCGGGCCTTTTTCGCCACCGGTAATGTGGCGATTGCCAAGCGTTGGCTGGAGTTGGCCGGGGGGTTTGATGCGGATTTTCAGGGCTACGGCTGGGAGGATTTGGAGCTGGGGGTGCGGTTAAAAAAGCTGGGGTTGGTGCTGATTCCCTGTCCCCAGGCGGTGGGTTATCACTGGCATCCCCCCTTTACGCTGGACCAGATTCCCCGCCTGATCGAGAAGGAGCGGCAGCGGGCGCGGATGGGGCTATTGTTTTATCAGAAACACCCCACCTGGGATGTGCGGTTGATGATTCAAATGACGTGGCTGCATTGGTGGCTGTGGGAGGTGCTGTCGTTGGGGGGCTGGCTCAACGAACGGACCCTGGCGCCGCTGATGCAGTGGCTGATCGACCGAGGGCGGCATGATTGGGCGGGGGAACTGGCCCGGATTTTTCTCAACCGCTACCAGGTGCAGGCGGTGTACGCCGCTTACCGGGAATGGCGGCAGAACCAACGGCCATGAAGAAAATCTATTTCTATCGCGTGGAGGAACCCTACGGCTTTTTGTCCAATTTTTCGCCCCATCCCATCGTCCTGGACGGGCAGCTGTGGCCGACGGTGGAGCATTACTACCAGGCCCAAAAGTTTGTGGGAACGCCCCATGGGGACCTGGTGGACTACATTCGGCAATTGCCCACTCCCGAGCAGGCGGCGCAAACGGGTAGAAATCCTCGCTATCAACGGCGACCGGATTGGGACCAGGTCAAACGGGAGGTGATGCTCAAAGCGGTGCGGTGTAAGTTCCACAGCCATCCCGACTTGGCCCGGCAATTACTGGCCACCGGCGATGCGGAGCTGATCGAAAACTCGCCCACGGATTGGTACTGGGGCTGCGGCGCCGACGGACGAGGTTGCAACCACCTGGGCCGGATTCTTATGCAGGTGCGCCAGGAGCTGCGGCGTTAGCCGAGGGTGTCCCCTATCCCGTCGGCGTTGATGTAGGCCGCCAGCAGGACATCGGTGGTTTTGCCCCAGGCGATATTGCCCTGCCGGTCCAGGCCGATGGCCCCTAAATCGCGGTCCCGTTCGGCTGCCTCCCGGAACGACCGCTCAAACGCCTCCGCCAGGGTCAGTCCATCCGTTACCCGAATGACGATCCGTGCCGCCAGGCATTCATCAATGATGTCTTCGCCGATGCCCGTGCAACTGACGGCGGCGTCCTCATTGGCGTAGGTGCCTGCCGGCATGGCGGAATCGCTCACCCGCCCGATGCGCTCACCCCCTTTGCCGCCGGTGGAGGTGCCCGCTGACAGATGCCCCTGCCGGTCCCGGGCCACCACACCAATGGTCCCCATCTCCGCCACCAGGTTCATCACGGCGCCGTCTTGGGTTTGCTGGACCCACTCCTGCAACCGCTGGGGGGTCACGGGGTTATAGGGGGGCATGTGCAACTCCCGGGCCAATTCCAAGGCACCCCCATCGGCAATCACCCGGTCCCGTTGGCTTTGCAGAAACTGGGCCAGTTGGATGGGGTAGCGCACCCGCTGGACATTGATGACGCCGCTAAAGGTCTGGCTATGGCCGTTCATTAAAGCGGCGCTAAGACGCGCTTGCCCGTCGGATTGCAACACCGCACCCGTACCGGCGTTAAACAGGGGGTCGTCCTCCAGCATCTGACACCCCTGCACAACAGCTGTGACCGCATCCACCCCCTCCAGGAGCTGTTCATAAACCGTGCGGGCAACCCGGTGCAGGGAGGCGCGGATAGGGGCTACCGATTGGGGGGACTTTAAGGTGGCACCGGCACCGCCGTGGATGATCACCTGGGGGCCATTTGTAGCGTCAATCCTTGCCACCTGATACGTCGCCATGCTCCCACCAACGCCCCTTATCGGCTACACTGACTGGTATTGATGATATGAAAAATTAGCGTTATCTAACTGGGCTATGGAACGTTTTGTCGCCGCTGAGAGGCCACCGTCGCCGGTGTGGCTAAATGCCCTTTCGACGCAGGTATCCCTGGAGCGGGCTATTCAAGAGGTGACGGCGCAGGTGCAGGCCCTGGGTACGGTAGATTTGGCCCTGGTATTTATCAGCAATAGTTTCGCCAGCGAATACGTGCGGTTGCTGCCCCTGTTGCACGAGGCGTTACCCATCCGCTGTCTGGTGGGGTGCGGGGCCAATGGGGTGGTGGGTTCTCTCCCCAGCGGTGTCGCCCAGGAAATCGAAGGGAAACCGGCTCTGGCTCTGAGCGTGGCTCGCTTGCCGGGGGTGGAGGTGCATCCCTTGGTGATCCAGCCCCAGGATGTGCCCGATTTGGACAGCCCGCCCCAGGCCTGGGTGGAGGTGGTAGGCGTGGACCCGGCGCGCAACCCCCACTTTATCTTGCTGGCGGATCCCGCTACGAGCCGGATTGTGGATGTGCTCCAGGGACTGGATTACGCCTATCCCCATAGCGTCAAGGTGGGGGGTCTGGTGGGGGATGGCCTGTTTTGCCAACGGGAATTGGTAACCCAGGGGGTGGTCGGTGTGGCCCTGGCGGGGTTGCGGGCAGAAGCCATTGTCGCCCAAGGGTGTCGGCCTATCGGCCAGCCCTACCGCGTGACCAAGGGCGAGCGCAATATCATCCTGGGCCTGGAGGACCGGACGCCCCTGCAGGTGTTGCAAAACTTGATCCAAAACCTGGACGAGGCCGACCGAGAATTGGCCCAATCGGGGTTGCACATTGGTGTGGTGGGGGATGAATTCAAGCAGGAACTAGGGCCGACGGATTTTCTCATTCGCAATCTGCTGGGGATTGACCCGCGCTATGGGGCCATTGCTATCGGCGACCGGGTGCGGCCTGGCCAACGGGTGCAATTTCACCTGCGGGATGCCCAAACCTCCATCACCGATTTGCAACAACTGCTGGCGTCCCACGTGCGCCATCATCCTGAACCACCGGTGGGGGCGCTGATGTTTGCCTGTTTGGGTCGGGGGCAGCACCTGTACGGACGACCGAACGTGGATTCCCACCTGTTCCAGCAGTATTTACCGGGCGTGACCCTGGCGGGGTGCTTTTGCAACGGGGAAATCGGGCCGGTGGGGAACACCACCTACCTGCACGGCTACACCGCCGTTTTTGTCCTGTGGTATGCTTAACCAGCTGTTAGACGGTCGTTATCGCATCATTGCTACCCTGGCGGCGGGGGGGTTTGGCAAAACTTTTTTGGCCCAGGACACCAAGCGACCGGGGCAACCCCAGTGTGTGGTGAAGATGCTCCACGGCAGCCACGACCCCAAAACCATGGAGGTGGCGCGACGGTTGTTTTACAAAGAAGCCGAAACCCTGGAGCGGTTGCGCCATCCCCAGATTCCCCAACTGCTGGCGTTTTTTGAGCAAAACCAAGAGTTTTACCTGGTGGAGGAGTTCATTCTGGGGCACACCCTGGCGCAGGAGCTGGTACCGGGCCGGGTGTTTGATGAGAGGTGGGTACTGACGTTTCTCACGGATGTGCTGCAAATTTTGCAGTTTATCCACAGCCGGGGGGTGATCCACCGGGACCTGAAGCCTAGTAACCTCATCCGCCGGCAGGGGGACGGCAATTTGGTGTTGATCGACTTTGGGGCGGTCAAGCACTTGCCGTTGGGGGGACCCACGCCGCCGGAGGCCAGCCAAACCGTGGGCATCGGCACCCAGGGCTACATGCCTACCGAACAATCCAGCGGCAAACCCCGCTTCAGCAGCGACCTCTATGCCCTGGGCATGATGGCCATCCAGGCCCTGACGGGGGTGCATCCCCGGGATTTACCAGAAGACCCAGACACCGGCGAAATCCTCTGGCAAGACCGTGCCCAGGTGAGTCCTGCCCTAGCCCACATTTTGACCAAGATGGTGCGCTATCACTTCAGCCAGCGTTACCAACGCGCCGAAGAGGTGCTGCAGGATTTACAGCCCCTGTTGGCCCAATTGCCCCAGCTGGCCCCGCCCTTGCCCCCGGACAATCTGGCCCTGCGCATGGCCGAACCCACCTATCGGGAAGGGGCGTCTTCCCTCTCTACCCAACCGGTGGAGATTGAATCTACCGTCGTTGCGACCCAAGCGGTGGAGGAACCCCCTACAGCAACCCCTGTTGCTCCCCAGCCCGCCCCTGGCCCAACCCACACCAATCGTTTGCCCTGGCGGTGGGGAGTCGGGGCAGCCCTAGTGTTGGTGGTTGGGGGAGGATGGGTCGGTTGGCAACGGTGGCAATCCCCTTCTGTCTCGGGGGTCTTGCGGGAAGCCCAAGCCTTGATTGCCCAGGCGAGCCAACAAACCACCCGGGCCAAGACATTGGAACAACTGCAAACCGCCAAAGCCCAATGGCAAAAAGCTCTGGTGACCTTAAAACAGATCGATCAGCCCGCCGCAGCGGCTCCAGAAATCCAACAGTTGCAACAACAGTGTGAGCAGGAAATTCGTCAACTTGAGGCCCGCATTCTAGCCTGTCAAGACGTGCTATGGGGGGACTGTCCCTAAAGAAAGAGCCGGCTTTTATCCCCAACCGGCTGACCCTATCACCAAGATTTCTCAGGCACGGATAATCCCAGTCCAGCCTCAGCGTGATTCTGCGACTCGACTGAAATCCTCCTTATTTCCATCTTAGGTAACAATTGTTACTGGCGCTTCATTTATAAAAGTTTACATTTGCTCTACTGGGGAGTTATAAGCAGAACTTTTATGGCCGAGTCGGTGTCAGGACATCAGGTAGGCGGGGGCCAGCGCAGTCAGGTAGGCCACGATGTCAGCGATGGGGGGGGTCACCGGGGGTGGCGGCGGTGTAGTGCCGAACAGGTGTTGCCACAGGTGCGGGTCGGGGTGCAGGGCCATCGAACCGTGTTGCAACAGACTCTGGCCCCGGCGTAATTGAGCGCTGCCAATGAATTTGTGACCGGTGGCTATGACCAGGTCGGTGCGGGTGGCCTGGGCAAAGCAGGAACCAACGCCGGGTTGGGGCGGGTCCTGGCCCGGGTGCAGGGAAAGGCCCAACCCTTGCCAGCCTTGGATCAGCCAGTTTTGGATGCGTTCCACTTGCTGGCGATAGGTCCCCGGTGACACCCCCAGTACCACCGCATAGCACAGGTCCCCTTGGTGTAATACCGCACTGCCCCCCGAGGGTCGGCGAATCAGGGGTAACTGTTCCCAGTGAGCGGGCCATTGACGCTGGTGATACCCTAGGGAAATGGCTACCGGTTGCCACTGGTAGAATCGCACAGCCCCGGCGATGTCCCCCCGTTGGTGGGCAGCCAGCAGGTCCAGGTCCGTTTGCATGTGGGTGGCGCCGTCGGCTACCTGCAACGGCCAGACCAGCCAGGGGGCAGATGGTGCTAAGCTAGTAACCATGCCAGCCATGACGGGATGTAGCGCAGCTTGGTAGCGCACTTCGTTCGGGACGAAGGGGTCGTGGGTTCGAATCCCGCCATCCCGATAGATGACGCCCCTGACCCACAATTGGTAATGTAACAGAGTTGTTACTGCCGGGAAGGGGGCTTATGGACTGGCGGTGGGACGGGCGGATGCGGGAGCTGCTGCGGGAATGTGGGGCGCAGGCCCGACGCATGGGCGCGACCGGCTTCACGGTGATGGAAAAAGGCCCGGCGGATTACGTCACCACCGTGGACCAGGCCCTGGACGCCCAACTGACACAGCGCCTGCACCAGTGGTTCCCCACCGACGGGATCATTAGCGAAGAAAACCCGGCCTCCCGCCAGGCCTATACCACCGGTTGTCCCCGCCTGTGGTGCATTGACCCCATTGACGGCACCGATGATTTTGTGCATCAGCGGCCCTATTACTCCTTGATGGTGGGTCTGCTGGAGGGCTATCAACCGGCAGCGGGATGGATTTATGCCCCGGCGTTGGAGCGCATGTACTGGGGCGGCCCCGGTTACGGAGTGTATCAGCAATTGCCGGACTGGCGGGTGACCCCTCTGCCCCAAAAGCGCCCCGAACCCCCCTCGGTGTGGTACTGCCCCCTGATGATTGGCGACAAGGACCGGCAGCGCTACGGCCCAGCTTTAACCCAGCTGATTCCCGGCGCCGATTTGCAGACCATGGGCAGCTTTGGACTGAAGGTGGTGGAGGTGATCCGGGGCCGGGCGCTGGCCTATCTCTACCTCAACCGGCGGGTGAAACTCTGGGATACGGTTGGCCCCATGGCCCTGGCCCAGGCGGCGGGGTTGACCTGCTGTGACCTCAACGGGCAAGGGTTGCGCTTTGACCCCCCGGCGGTGGATACCGAGACCCTGTGCCATCGCCAGCGCATTGTCGTCGGGTGGCCGGAATTTCTCCCTAAACTCTTGCCCCTGATGCAGGAAGCGGTTTATCTCACCGAGGCTCAGGCCAGATCCGACGGCGGTCCTGACAATTGCAATAGATAGTTTTGGACGTAGGCCTGTAAATCGCTGCGCCTGAGGGCGGCTCCCAAGCGTGGCCCCGGTTCTTCCCAAAAAACCACGCTTTCCACCGGTTCCAGGGCCAGCAGTTGAAAGATGATATGCACCACCGGCACAGGCAGGGCCAGCAACCAGGGGTCCTTGGGCAAAGGAATACTGTTGGTGGCGTCCTCCAACGTGCAGTAGGCGTATAGCAACGTCTGCTCCGGTCCCCCTTGCCCTAGGGGCGCATAGGTGCTCGTCTGCCAACGCCTATCTAATGTTTGTACGATGTAGTACTGCTTATGGCGAAAGTTGCGGGCGATCTCCAAAAGCAGGGGGCCGATGAGCTGCACCAGTTGTGCCGTGTTGTCCTGCTTAGGGGCCTCGTCAATGAGTTGCTGCAATTGTTGTTCCAGTTCCATCTGGCTTTCCCCCCCCCTCCCCTTCATCATAGCGCCCCAGGGACCGCTGCCGGTGTTGGTGGAGCATCGCCAGAGACACCGTACCGGTCAGGTGTTGCCAGGGCAGGACCAGATCGGGCGGCCAATCCTGATGGACGTAAAAGTCGGGGGGCGGCAGTTGGTCCTGCAATTCCTTAAAGGCCCGCCGAATACCCCCCCAGGACACCCCATAGTCCCGCGTCAGCAGCAGCACCGGACCCAACCGCCGGTCGCCCCGGGAGAGCAGCGCCTGCACCAGGGAGTCCCTGTAGCTTTCCGGGCGAAACTCCACCCCCATCCGGCCCAGATGCTTGGCCAGAAATTGCAACCGTTTTTCCGCCTGGGGGTTGACGCCCAGCCATTGCCAGGGGGTTTGGGCCTTGGGAACAAACGTGCTGCACCCAAAGCTCAAGCGCAGGCGGGGAGCCATTTGGCGCAGGTCCCGGCCCAGTTGCACCGTCGCCGCCACATCCGCTTCCGTTTCCGTGGGCACCCCCACCATCGTATAGAGTTTCAGCCCCCGCAGCCCCCCCTGTTGCGTCACCTGGGCCGCCCGGTAAATGTCCTCCTGGTCCAGTTTTTTGTTCATCACCTGCCGCAGACGCTCCGACCCGCTCTCCACGGCGATGGTTAAAGACTGACTGTGGTGGCGCGCCAGGGTTTCCACCAGCAGGGCATCCACCGTTGCCGCCCGGACCGAAGCGATACTCAGGCGCAGGTGGTCAAAGGCCGGTTGGTTCAACGCTGTCAACAGGGCCGGAAAGTCGGGATGTTGAGTCACCGAGGGTCCCAGCAGCCCAATCCAGTCCGTGACCGTCAACCCCCGTTCGATGGCCGGCAGCAACCCCTGGCCCACATCGGCTTTACGAAAGGGCAACGTCAGGTAGCTGGCCAAACAAAACCGGCACATTTCCGGGCAACTGCGCACCACCTCCACCAGGTAGATGTTTGCCCAGCTGGTCCGGGGGGTCACCACCGTGGAAACCGCCAGCCGGTCGCCCTGATACACCTGGCGCTGCACTTGGGGAGGCACTTCCGGGTGGGGACAAATCGCCACCAACGGTCCGGTGGGGGAGGCGTAAACGGGCTGGTAAAACTGGGGGACGTACACGCCGGGAACCTGGGCCAAATGCAGCAATTGCGTCCGCCGGTCCTGGTGACGCACCGCCCCATAGGCTTCGATAAACCGGGGAATCAACTCCTCCGCATCCCCCAAAAGAATCACATCGAAGAAGTCGGCAAAGGGTTCAGGATTGGCGCTGAGCACCGGCCCGCCCCCAAACACCAACGGATGGGTGTCGTCCCGCTCCCGGCTCCCCAGGGGCGTCTGCAATCGCTCCAGCAGGTCCAAGATATGGGGATAGTCCAGCTCCCAGGCAAAAGAAAAACCCACCAGCTCCGGCGCGGTCGCCAAGGGCTCCTGCTCGTCCGTAAACCAGCGGCTGACCCGCACCTGGGGATGTTGGGCCAGTAGGCTCCAGATCAGTTGGTAGCCTAGGCTGGTCATCCCCACGCTATAGGTATTGGGGTAGGCCCAGACGAGGGGAATCGCCGTCGCTTCCGGCACCACCGGCGTAAATAACAGGCGCTCTTCCGGCCACATGCGCTACCCCGCCCCTGATAGATAAGACAAATGTTAAGCAGTATTACAGATTGGCTGGGGATGGGGGAGGTCTCCTTAGTAAAATGTAACTCAAGTTTCGTGTCCGTCTGGGGGTGGGAAACCTCGCCCTTGCCATCGAAGCTGTAGGTACAAAAGCGGTTTAAGACGAAGGAGGCGTGTAGTCAATGGGACTACCCTGGTACCGAGTGCACACAGTCGTCATTAACGACCCAGGGCGGCTGATTTCTGTTCACTTGATGCACACATCGCTGGTGGCCGGTTGGGCCGGTTCCATGGCGCTGTACGAACTGGCGGTGTTTGACCATACGGACCCCGTGTTGAACCCCATGTGGCGGCAGGGGATGTTCGTATTGCCCTTTATGGTGCGCCTGGGGGTGACCAACTCCTGGGGCGGTTGGAATATCTACGGCGAGGCGGTCACCGACCCCGGGCTGTGGTCCTTTGAAGGGGTGGCGGCGGCGCACATCATCCTGTCGGGGTTACTGTTTTTGGCGGCCATTTGGCACTGGGTCTATTGGGATTTGGAATTGTTCCGCGACCCCCGCACTGGCGAACCGGCCCTGGACCTGCCCAAGATGTTTGGCATCCACCTGTTCTTGGCGGGGCTGCTGTGTTTTGGGTTCGGGGCGTTTCACCTGACGGGGCTATTTGGACCGGGGATGTGGGTGTCCGACCCCTACGGTTTAACCGGCCATGTGCAACCGGTGGCACCCGCTTGGGGACCAGAGGGCTTCAATCCCTTTAATCCTGGGGGTGTGGTGGCCCACCATATCGCTGCGGGAATTGTGGGGATCATTGCCGGGTTGTTCCATTTGACGGTACGCCCGCCCCAGCGTCTCTACCGTGCCCTGCGCATGGGGAACATCGAGGGGGTCCTATCGAGCAGCATTGCCGCAGTGTTCTTTGCCGCGTTTGTGGTAGCGGGGACGATGTGGTATGGTTCGGCCACGACGCCGGTGGAGTTATTTGGCCCGACCCGCTACCAGTGGGATAAGGGTTATTTCCAGAAGGAAATTCAGCGGCGGGTGCAGGCGGGCCTAGAAGCCGGTTTGAGCAAACAGGAGGCCTGGGCGCAGATTCCCGAAAAACTGGCCTTTTATGACTATGTGGGCAACAGTCCGGCCAAGGGGGGGCTGTTCCGGGCCGGTCCCATGAACAAGGGGGATGGTCTGGCGGTGGCTTGGTTGGGTCACCCGGAATTCAAGGATGCCGAGGGCCGGATTCTCACCGTGCGTCGCCTGCCGAACTTCTTTGAAAACTTCCCGGTGATCCTGGTGGACGAGGACGGTATTGTGCGGGCGGATATTCCCTTCCGGCGGGCCGACTCCAAGTTGAGTATTGAGCAGACGGGGGTAACGGTCACCTTCTACGGCGGCAAGCTCAACGGCCAGACCTTCACCGACCCTGCCCAGGTCAAGTTCTACGCTCGCAAGGCCCAGCTCGGGGAACCCTTTGAGTTTGACCGGGAGCGGTACAACTCCGATGGA
Organism: Gloeomargarita sp. SRBZ-1_bins_9; assembly: GCA_039794565.1. NCBI lineage: Bacteria > Bacillati > Cyanobacteriota > Cyanophyceae > Gloeomargaritales > Gloeomargaritaceae > Gloeomargarita > Gloeomargarita sp. SRBZ-1_bins_9. The sequence goes on from JAUQVX010000012.1 coordinate 19,716, forward strand.
TTCTTCCGCACCAGCCCGCGCGGGTGGTTTACCTTTGCCCACGCTTCCTTTGCCCTGTTGTTCTTCTTCGGGCATATTTGGCACGGGGCGCGCACCCTGTTCCGGGATGTGTTTGCCGGGATTGACGAAAACATCGGCGAGCAAGTGGAATTCGGCGTGTTCCTGAAGGTGGGGGACAAGACTACCCGACGCACGGAGGAAACCGCCGTCTGAGGCATACGCCGCACCGGGTCGCAGGGGGTCAGGTGTTAGGGGCCTGGCTCCTTTTTTTGCGGCCACAAACTGCGCAGGCCCAGGAGCAGGAAACCACCGGCGGCCACGATTTGCAAGTCATCCAGGGGAACCAGCCGGCAGAGCCATTCCCCCCCAAACACGCCCAGGAAGCTGGAGGTAAGCAGGGCCATCGCCGTCCCCAAAAATACCCAGCGCGGGGCACCCGAGCCACTGCTGAGGGCAATCGTCGCCAACTGGCTCTTGTCCCCCACCTCCGCTAGAAAAACCGTCATAAAGGTCACCGCCAGCAGTTGCCAGTTCATAGCCGGCTTGTGCGCCACCAATCCCAGGCCAGCCAGAGGCCCACCAGCACAAAGAACACCCCCGAGACCAGTTCCACCCGGCGCGGCGGCAACCATTGACTCAGCCAGTGACCCACCAAAACCCCCAAGCAACTGGTGGTGAGCAACGCCAGCGCCGCCCCGGCGAACACCACCCCCGGTTGATGGGAGGACCCGGTCATCAACAGGGTGGTCACTTGCGTCTTATCCCCCAGCTCCGCCAGCAGGACCGTCACAAAACTGCCCAGGGCAATTTTGAACCGGGGGGTATCAGGGGTCATGACCACCAGTGCCCATCGCCATTACTCATTAATTATGGCCCGAAATAGACCGGCGTGAAGGACCCGTGCAGCCCATAGGGTACGTGATGGCGCAGGTGCAACGTTGCCACCGGTCCCGCCGCCACGTTAGCCGCCTCCAGAATCACCACATCCGTGCATTGCCGTGCGGCGTTATAGACAAAGGAAATCAACCAGCCCGCCGTTTCCTCCTCCCCCCACGGCACAAAGACCGGCTCCCCCACAAACCCCCGCGGTCCTGCCAGCCAGAGCTGTTGCCGTCCCGTATCCACCTCCAGCGCCAGGATACCCTGCAACGGAGCATTGGCCACCGGGTCCGCCGCCACCCCCAGATAAACCCACCGGTAGGGCCGTCCCACCCGCTGGGGATGCACCTGGGGAAATTCGCAACACCGCGACAGCAGCGTTTCCACCTGGACCCGCTGGGTGGTCAAATTCACCCGAAAGCGTTTGAGTTGACCCGCCGGTAGGGTGGCAAAATCCACAAACCGGTAATCCGTCTGCTGGTCAATCGTGGGGAAATGGCTATAGCAGATAGAATCCAGAACCAGCTCATCCCCCTGTTCGTAGCCGTTGGCATGGTGAAACACAAAGCAGGGTTCAGTTAGAAACACCCGCACCGGACCGCCAGATCGGGGAATGACCAAAATGCGGGTGGGCTGTTGCCGGTCAAAATGGAGGCACTGGGCCGCTCCCGTCCACCCCAGCACGTAGGGCAGTGGGAAAAAATGCACCGGATTTTGGAAAAACACGTAGTAATTTTCCGTGAGGATGAAATCGTGCAGGAAGGCAAATCCGTTAATGAGGTGTTGCTGCTGCCGCACTAGGCCCCACTGGTCATCGAACTCATAGAGCCGGATTTCGCTGTTGATGCCCGCCTTGACGCCGAAATTCACCAACACACCCTGGGGGTCAATCCGGGGGTGAGCGGCAAACCCATGGCCCTCGGGAATCAGCCCCCCCAAGTTATCCAATCCCAGGGTTTCTAGGGTGTAGGGGTCCAGGCGATAGGGATGGGCCGCCTCCCACAGGGCCAACAACCGGTCTCCCCAGTACACCACGTTGGTATTGGCAATGTTTTTCAAGCGCAGGTCCAGCAGATTGGACCACCAGCCCCCCGGTTTTTGGGTGCCGAAAACCCCCCGGTACAGGATTTGATTGGCCCGTTCCTCCGCCAAAAATTCCGGCGTTCGCACGTAGCAATTGCGGTAAAACGCCCGCCCATCCCGAAAACATACCTGGTTGACCATGCCATCCCCGTCAAAGGGGTGATGGTACCGCTGTCCCCCCCGGTCCAAGCGCCCCGGCCCATTGCGAAACAACGTCCCTGTTAACGCCGGCGGCATCGTTCCCGATACTTCCTCCACCCAGTAGGCCAACTCCTGCGGCTGCGTGCGATGCCCCCCCTGCCAGTCCTCCAGCCGATAGGTCACCCTCGCTGTTGTCATGGCCGGTCACAAATCTTAAAGAAATTTAATACCCTGATTGTAGCGCAGGGGGAGGGGCGGTGGGTGGCAGAATAAAAGAGGCGAAGCAAGTGGGCTAGCGATGCGTTGGGTCTGGTTAGGGTTAGTGTGGCTGGTGGTCGGGTTAACGGGTTGCAGCTTGGGGGCAGCTGGTCTCAATCCCTACCTTGACCCGGCGGGGGGGTATCAATTCCTTTATCCCAACGGGTGGGTGCAGGTGGAGGTGCCCCAGTCCAAGTACGCCGTGCTTTTCCATGACTTGATCAACCCCAGCGAGACCTTGAGTTTGGTGATCAGCCCGGTGAAATCGGGGAAAACCTTAGCTGAACTAGGGTCGCCGGCGGAGCTAGGGGAACGGCTGATGGAAACTGCTCTGGCCCAGGCGGCGGTGGACCGCAAACCCCAGCTCCTCAGCGCCGACAGTCACCAAACCCCGGATCAGCAACTCTACTACACCCTGGAGTACGTGGTGAACACCGCCAACGGCACCCGTCACAACATCGCCGCCATCACCACCCGCCACGGCAAGCTCTACACCCTAAATGCCTCCGTCCCGGAAAGCCGTTGGCCCAAAGTGGGTGAGCTTTTGCGAAAAGCGGTCAATTCATTTCAGGTGAACTAAGAGTCAGCCCCATCCTGCCACCGCCGCCAGTAACCCATCAGTCCGGTTCAGGGGCAAGACTCAACCCGGCGCAACTTGGCGATGAAAAATCCATCCATCTGGTGGCGATGGGGCCAGAAGGTGACGGTGTGGGTTTGGGGGTCAAGGGCATCGGATAAAGCCGCCGGTAATATCGGTGGTATTACCTGCCAAGCGGGGTGCCGGGCGAGAAATTGTTGAATTTGTTGGACATTCTCGGCGGGGTTGAGGGTGCAGGTGGCATAAACCAAAACGCCCTCCGGTTTGACCCAGGCGGCCGCTGCTGTTAACAGCTCCTGCTGCAACCGAACCAGGCGCGCCAATTCCTGTTCCTGATAGCGCCAGCGGGCTTCGGGATGCCGGTGCAAAGTCCCCCAACCGCTACAGGGCACATCCAACAGCACCCGGTCGGCCACGCCCTGCCAGTCGGTAAAGGTGCGGGCATCCCCCACCCGGTAACGAACACAGGTCAATCCCAGGCGCTGGACGTTCTCTTGCAGGGGGACTAGCCGTTCCGGGCGCACCTCACAGGCCCAGACCACCCCCCGGTCCTGCATCAACTCGGCGATGTGGGTGGTTTTGCCCCCCGGTGCCGCGCAGGCGTCGATCACCGTTTCCCCCGGCTGCGGATCGAGAATGAGGGATACCCACTGGGCCGCCAGGTCCTGCACCGTCCACCACCCCTCGGCAAATCCCGGCCAGGAGGTGACCGGACCACCCCCCGTGACCTGCACGGCTTGGGGCAGCTCCGGGGCAGCCGTGGCGGCAATACCGGCCTGGTCGAACTGCGCCAACACCCTGGCCCGGTCCACCCGCAGGGAATTAACCCGCAGGTAAATGGCCGGGGGCTGGTTCAACCACTGGCACAGTTGCGCCGTTTCCGCCGGTCCTAATTGGGCCAACCACCGTTCCACCAGGGCCAGCGGATAACTGTACTGCATCGCCAACGCCGCTGCCGGTTCGGAGGGCAAACGCAACGGGAACTGCCGGGGCCGCTCCCCAGCGATCCGCAAGTAATTGCGCAGTACGGCATTCACCAACCCACGCCAGCGTCCGCACCCTACTCGTTCCGCCAGGGCCACTGTCGTATCCACCGCCGCAAAGTCAGGAATTTGCTGACAAAAGTGCAATTGATACAGTCCCAGACGCAGCAACTGACGCACAGCCATAGGGGGTGAGCGGGGCACCAATTGGTCGATCACCGCATCGAGAAACCCCCGCTGGCGCGTCACTCCGCACACCAACTCCATCAACAATCGCCGGTCTGGTGCTGTTAAGGTTTCCTGCCCGTAGGGAGCCAGAGCCGTTTCCGTCCATGCGCCCGCTTGAATGGCCTGCAACGCCTGCCACGCCAAGTAACGGGGGTCAGCGGGAGCAGACCGGGTTAACCACCTCCCCATAGAGGGCTTCCAGCAAATCCAGATTGCGGCTTAGGGTATAGCGCTCGAGCACCCGCTGGCGGGCCTTGACCCCCAAAATCCGGCGAAATTCCGGTTGGTGCACCAGCATCGGCAGCAACGTGCGCAATTGGGTCACTACCCCCTGGGTCGAGAGCACAATACCGGCTCCCCTCTCCAACACCTCCCCATCGGCGCCCGCATCCGTGGCCACACAGGCCAACCCACAGGCCATCGCCTCCAACAGGGACAGGGACAAGCCCTCCACTAGCGACGGCAACACAAACACATCCGCCCCCTGCAACAGCCGAATGCGCTCTTGCTCTTGGGCCACAAACCCCAACCACAGCACCCCCTGCGCCGGGCCGTAGTGGGTCATCAAGCTCGGGGCCAGCGGTCCATTCCCCACCATGAGCAACTTCACCCGTGGTCCCAAATCCGCCTGTTTCCAGGCCTGCAACAGGGCCTCCACATTCTTTTCCAGAGCCATGCGGCCTTGATAGATAAACAGGCAATCGGCATTCAACTCCTGCTTGAGATTGCTCCAGCCGGGGGCATAGCGTTCCGGGTCCACGCCGTTGGGAATAATGCACAGTCGTTGCTCCGGCACCCCCAGACGCACCAGCAAATCCTTCTGGAGCTGGGAAAACACGATCACCCGGTCGTAGTTGCTCAGACAGGGGGCATAAAGCTGGTAGGTCAAAAACTGGGTGCTGGCGGCCAAATTCAACCGACGGCTGGCAAAAGGCGGATGGAACGTCGCCACTAAAGGAATCCCCAGTTCCCCACAAATCTCCGGCAGGCTGAAATCCAAGGGCGACAGGGTCAACGACGCATGGAGTATATCCGGGCGCAATTTTTTCAGGGTGCGCAGCAGAGTTTGGCTAGCGCCGGGGCTAGGCAGGGTGTAAATCTGGGATTTGTACAGGCAGGGCAGGGAAAATTCCTGGTCCGACTCACACTCATGGGGAGGGGCAAAGTGCAAAAAACTCACCTGATACCCCCGGTCCCGCAGGGCATTGGTCACCTCCCGGCTATAGGTCACATTCCCACAAAAGGGCGATTTTTTCCCTAACCAGGCAATATGCATCCCCACACCCCCAGGCATATCGCTATTTTAGAATTCCAGTTGCAGGTCGGCCAGGTATAGTGGCCATCGTTGCCGGTTGACCGTGTTGTGGTAGCCGCCCCCAGCGTCGCCAGCCGTGGCCACACCTGGGGGTTCAATTCCCCCTCCTCCCCCTAACCCACCGAGACAAAGGCGATGCGCCGGTCCGTCGCCAAATTGTTGACGAAGGCCCAGGTGAGGGTTGGCATCTTCCCCGTCCGTCGGCACCACCACCGCCTTGCTCGCCTCGGGGTGGAGGTTTTGCCGCCGCCACCAAAACGCCTCCCACACCGCAGCATACAAAGCCGTTGAACCCTCAAGTGCGGAGGCGGTTCACAAAAGCCAACCCCTGCCGTTTACCCGCCGCATCAGGGACGGGTCACCGCAAGCATCCACCACCGTCGGCGCTGGGGGACCTAGGGCGTCAAACCTGGGCTGGGGCTGCACTCCGTTGGCCGGCGTGAACCGATTACCCAAGGGCAACCCCGGTCGCACACCCCAACGGGCCACCAGTTCCTGGATGGGTAGAAAACGCAGGGAATCGCTCACCTACTGCGCTAGCGTTACCACGTCCCCCGACCCCAAGGTAGGGCAACGGCTGGGCAAGGGTGTGCCATCAGCGAGCTGGGGGTTGCGGTCGGTGAACCAAGGCATCCCCTAGTTGCAGAATTCCTCGAGAGCGCTCCCCAAGAGCAGTGTAATTTCCAGGGCCGCTTGGGTAGTCGGTTGACCACCTGCACCCGTGACGAGTACTGCCAGTCCCATACCCCAAACCCATCCCCGCCGCTGTTGCATGGTAAACGATCCTGCGGCAATCCCCCCCTGCATACTCTAGCAAAAGGCCCTAGTCTGGTCATGCGCTATCACATCCGTCACCGTTTGCACTACCGCTATCCCCAGCCGGTGCGGCTATCGCCCCAGGTGGTGCGCCTGCATCCCCGCAGCGACTGCACCCAAACCGTCGAGCACTACAACTTACAAACCGACCCCCCGCCCCAGCACAGTTACGTTAACATTGCCCTGGACGGCAGCACGGAACAGGTGTTTATCCCCCCAGCTGGGGTCACTGATTGGCACATCACCATGGAAACGGTGGTGCGCACCCATCGGCAAAATCCCTTTGATTTCCTGCTGGAACCCTGGGCCGTGACCCTGCCCCTGGACTATCCCGCCCGGTTACGCCAGGAGCTACAACCCTACCTGGTCCAGGACCCCGACCCCGCCGCCACCGCCCTGGCCCAGGAACTCTGGCTGGCCAGCGACGCCCAAGTGGTCCCCTTTCTCTGGCAGTTAAACCAGACCATCTACAGCAAATGCACCCACATCATTCGGCCTACAGGGGCGGCCTGGCCGGCCGGTTTGACCTGGCAACGGCGCGAAGGAGCCTGTCGCGATTTGACCGTCCTATTTATAGCCGTGTGTCGAGCCATGGGGTTAGCCGCCCGTTTTGTCAGCGGTTACCACGAAGGGGACCCCGATTGGCCCCACCGCCATTTACACGCCTGGGCAGAAGTCTATCTCCCCGGTGCCGGCTGGCGTGGCTACGACCCCACCCACGGTTTGGCCGTCAACGACCGCTACGTGGCCCTAACCGCCCGGCCCCATCCCCAGGACACCCTACCCGTGACCGGCCAAGTACTGACCCCCGGTGTGACAGGGACCTTGACCTATGAGATCGCCATTACTCCTGGGCCGGCGACGACTCAGCCCGCTCCTGCTTCAGGCGATTCAACAGGGCAATGACGCGGCTCCCCCGCTCTAGGGAGGTATCTTCCCGGAAAACCACCTCAGGGGTACGGCGCAGGCGAATCCGTTGCCCCAGCACCGACCGTACGTAACCCGTTGCCGAATGCAACCCTGCCATGGTTTGCGCCCGCACCTCCGGCGGCCCGTAAATACTCACATAAATCTGGGCATGCTGCAAATCCCCCGACACCTCCACATCCGTTACGCTCACCAGTCCTTGCCCCACCCGGTCGTCCTTGATGCCCTTGAGCAGCAACTGGCTCACCTCCCGCTTGATCAGTTCTGCAACCCGCTCCACCCGGCGACTGGTAGCCATAGGTTCTCCTCCTTGTGTGGCACTGCCAAGCCCTAGGATGCCGCCACCGGAGCCGACGGTGTGAGATCGCCGCCCTTGCGCATATCCGCCAACACCGCCCGCGCCTGGTTCAACCGGTCCAGCGTACTGCGATACAGTTCCAGGTCCCGCTGCACCTTTTCTGGATTCCACTGTATCCCCTGGGCTAAGGTTTGGACCGCCTGGGGCCACTGCTCCGGCGTCTCCGGCAGCACCGTCTGCACCAACGTCCACAGCCCCACCGCCGCCAGGCGACTGTACTTGGGAATCGGGGGCGTTACCCAGGCCTGCAACTCCCGCTGCAACGGGTCATGGTCGGAAAACCCCGTTTCCGGTTGAGCCAACCACGCCCGCAAGCGCGCCCCACTTTCCCCTTGCGCCAACGCCAGCAACTGTTGCGCATCCTGCCGGTACTGCTGGGGGTCCTGGTGGAGGGAGCAACACAACGCCCGAAAAATTGACTCCCGGTGCGCCGCCGGTGTGTAATGCTGCATCAAGGTATCAAAGGCCGTCACCACCCCCAGGGCATACAAGGGCCGGTAACGAAAGGCCACATTGACGTGCAGCAGGTGCATCTCCACCAACAACTCCTCCACCACCCGTTGATAGACCGAATGAATCGGGCGGGGATGGTACTGGTAAAAAGCCCGCTTGGTATCGGCAACCGTCGGTACAGCAGACACAGGCGCAAACCCCGGCAAGCGACTGTTATTTATCTTACCCTGTTCCCGGCCTAGCGCCCCAACCCCAACACACTCGCCAGGGACCGGGCAGCATTCGACGGTTCCATGGCATCCAGGGCAGCCGTCGGTTCATAGCCACAATGCACCATGCAGTCCCGGCATTTGGGGTTGCCGCTGGCGTGACCGTACTTTTCCCACGCCGTCGTTTCCAGCAATTCCTGATAGCTTTGGCAGTGACCTTCGTTGAGCAAATAACAGGGCCTTTGCCAACCTAGGACACTGTAACTTGGCATCCCCCAGGGCGTGCATTCGTAGTCCTTTTCACCAATGAGAAAGTCCAAAAACAGGGGGTTGTGGTTGAAATTCCATTTTTTGAGACCTCGGCGGTAGGGGGCCAGGATTTGCCGAAACAGCGCCCGTGTCTGCTCCCGCTGGAGAAAGTGTTCCTGGTCCGGCGCCCATTCATAGCTGTAGCCTGGGGAAACCATCATCCCATCCACCCCCAATTCCGTCAGGAAATCAAACAACTCCTGGATTTCCTCCGGTTGGGTACCGGCAAAAACGGTAGTATTGGTCGTCACCCGAAAGCCCGCCTTTTTGGCCGCCTTAATGGCCCTAATGGCAATATCGAACACCCCCTGCCGGTTCACCGATTGATCATGGCGCTCCCGCATCCCGTCAATATGCACGCTGAAGGCAAAGTAAGGGGACGGCTTAAATTTGTGTAAACTCTTCTCCAGCAGCAGACCGTTGGTACACAGATAGACAAACTTGCGGCGTGCCACCAGCCCGGCCACGATTTCATCAATCTGGGGATGCAACAGGGGTTCCCCACCAGGAATGGCCACGATAGGCGCGCCGCACTCCTCAACGGCCCGGAAACATTCCTCTGGGGTGAGATGCCGTTTCAGTACCTCCGGTGGATGTTGAATCTTACCACAGCCGGCGCAGGCCAAATTACAGCGAAACAGGGGTTCTAGCATCAAAGTCAGGGCAAACTTCTTACGCCCCAGCATCCGTTGGGTTACTAAATACTTCCCGACTTCCAGCGCCTGCAACCAGTGAATGGCCATGCTGCAACTCCTCACCACAGGGGTTTCCCATCTGCCACTGTAAAGGATTTCCCCCCGCCTGGCAAGTCAGAGGTGTCCGGTATCGTCCCTTGACACGGTTGCTTAAGGGACAGAGGCTATTTGATTTGCACTGACGTTGTATAGAAGCTACTGCCCGACGATTTATAATGCTAGGGGTAGAACTGTTGCCGATAGCCCATGACTGCCGGTTTACCGTTGCGCCTTCCCCCCACCTTACGCTGGACAGAAACCGAGTTTCGGGAATGGGTAAAAGCCAATCCCGACCTGCGCTGGGAACTCACTGCCGATGGGGAACCGCTAGCTATGCCGCCAACGGGAGGGGAAACCGGATTTTACAACGCTAATTTGAACGCTAACTTCATCCTGTGGAACCGGCAAACGGCTTTGGGTTATGTATTTGATTCCTCCACGGGTTTTCGGTTACCTAATGGGGCGATTCGTTCGCCGGCTGTGGCCTGGATTGCCAAGGAAAAGTGGGATTGTTTATCGCTGGAGGAATGTCGAGGTTTGGTCCCCTTGTGCCCTGATTTTGTAGTGGAGATCCTCTCGCCTGCGGACGACCCTAACCTGGTGCGGGCTAAGATGGCGGAATACTTGGCTAACGGGGCGCGCTTGGGTTGGTTGATGGACCCGCAACAACAAACAGTGACCATTTATCGCCCTGGTGTGGCCCCCCGCACCCAAGATTTCGCCGTGCCGTTGACGGGGGAAGAGGTGCTGCCGGGACTGGTGGTGAATTTAACATCTCTCCTAGGTTCCTAAGGGCGATGGAGTACCGCCGTTTTGGTCGCACGGAGTTGGCCATGCCGGTGTTTTCCTGCGGCGGGATGCGCTACCAGTACAAGTGGCAAGACCAGGACCCGGCGGCTATCCCCAAGGACAACCAGGAAAACCTGCGGGCAACGATTCACCGGGCTTGGGAACTGGGGATTACCCACATCGAAACGGCAAGGGGTTACGGCACTTCTGAGATGCAGTTGGGTTGGGTTTTGGGGGAATTTCCCCGCGACAAATTAATTGTGCAAACCAAGATTGCTCCGACGCCCGATGCCCAGGAATTTGCCCATAAATTCGCCACCTCCCTGCGCTATTTACAACTGGAGTATGTGGATTTGTTGGCGATTCACGGGATCAATTTGCCTGAGCATTTGCAGTGGAGCTTGCAGGTGTGCTTACCCCTGGTGCGGCAATGGCAACGGGAAGGCCGGGTGCACTTTGTGGGGTTTTCCACCCATGGACATGTGAGCTTGATTACCCAGGCCATCAATACGGGGGAATTTGATTACGTCAACCTGCACTGGTATTACATTTTTCAGGAGAATTGGCCAGCTATTTTGGCGGCGGAGAAACAGGACATGGGGGTGTTCATTATTAGCCCGAGTGACAAGGGCGGGCATCTGTACAACCCCCCGGACAAGCTGGTGCGTTTGTGCCACCCCCTGCATCCCATGGTGTTTAATGATTTGTTTTGTTTAAGTCATCCCCAGGTGCATACCTTGAGTGTGGGGGCGTCCTGCCCTGGAGACTTTGACACCCATTTGCAAACGCTGCCCCTGTTACCCCAGGCCCAGCGGGTGCTACCCCCCATTCTCCAGCGGTTGGAGCAAGCAGCCATCGAAGCCCTCGGGCGCGAGTGGTATGAGCAATGGGCGGTGAATTTGCCCCCCTGGTTCGAGACGCCGGGTCAGATCAATATGCCCCTGATTTTACGGTTGCTCAACCTGGCGGAGGCCTTTGACCTGTGGGAGTACAGCCGGGCGCGCTATGGCATGTTAGGGCCGGGGGGCCATTGGGTGCCGGGGCGCAATGCCGCCGATTTGCCCCTAGGGGAACTCAGGGCCTGTTTGGCTCGGCATCCCCAGCCGGAGGAGGTGTTGCGGCGATTGCAGCGGGCCCATCGGTTGTTGGGGGGAGCAACCGGCCAGCGCTTATCAGGGGCTTGAGCCAGGGTTCTGTGGAACAACTGGGGGGTGCCACTTTGATCAGGGGAGCCAACTCCAGGAGGTCGGGCGCCAATTTCCCCTGCACCGCCCAGGCAAAATAACGCTCCTGAATCCGGTCCAGTTGCAGGTGCAGATTGAGTTGCTGGGCCCATTGGAAAAGGTGTCGCCAGCGCTGAATCCCCAACCGTAGTAACGCCGCCGGCCCATGGCTGAGTAATCCTTCTAACCAGGTGAGCAGCAAGCGTTCGATGATTTGCCGCCCTTCGGGGATCTCCAGCCGCACCCCCACTTGGTCCACCTCCTGGGCCAGGCTATGCAGCTCCTGTAAATAGGCCAGACCGTTGGGGGGGCTATCCTGCAGGGGATTGCTCGTTTCCAGCTCCAACTGCCGCAGGAGCATCATGGCCCGCTGGCTCAAGCTGATGGCCGCCGCCACCTGCAACTCCTGGGGCACAGGCAGATGGTCCCGCCGGAAGGCCATCACCACGCCGTAGTTTTCCCGATAGACCTGGCTGTAGAGCTGGTCGAGGTGCGTCAGGGTGGTCTGGGCTAGGAAGGTGATGATGCGCTGGCGCTCTTCGCTGAACACATCCCGCAGACCGTAGCAGGCGCCACCGTTGAACAGACGGGCCATGGCCAGCACCGTTTGCGCTCCGCTGCCCTGGTGAAACACCTGTACCAGCTGATCCCGCAACTGCTGATAGGCTTTGCGTCCCTTGTAGAGCTGGAGGCAACAGTGAAAATCCCAACCGCCCAAGTGCAGAACCGCCAGGACCAAGTGTTGCCTCTCCCAGGTGATCACCGACGTGATCGTGACCTCCCCCACCGCCAACGTCAAAGTGCCCAGCCGGTAAATTTGATAGTCCTTTTGGTCAATGCGGTAGCAGTAGAGTTGTTCCTGGCGGGGATAGGTGGTGTACAGGGAACTAATGCCGTAGTGGGCGGCCACCTGGGCCATGGTCACCCGGGCCGTTTCCACCCGTTGTTGGTACACCACCTCGCCGTTAACGTACTGGGGTAAGTTGCTAGGGGCTAAAGCCAGCCGCTTGCGAAACTCCGGTTCCAAATCTTGACCGGTGACCTCCCGCGCCCAAGTGATCGCCCGGTCGGCATAGCGCAGGATTTGTACCCCTTCGGGCCGGGACAGTTCGTCGAAGAACCACCCGCAACTGGTGAACATCAACAACCGGTAGCGCTGCATTTCCAACAAGCGCAACACATCCACCTGTTCTTCCGGCGTCAGGGGATAGCGCTGGTGCCGGGCCAAAAAAGCTTGGGTCTGCTCCCGGGTCCGTTCCCGAATGACCTGGATGTATTCGTCCCGCGCCTGCCAGGGGTTGACCAGCCAGTCCCCCGCCCATTCCTCATACAGGGCGTCCAGTTGCTGGGCCAGCCAGTCCAGACTTTGGCGCAGGGGCAACCGCCACTTTTGGTGCCAGCCTCCCCCCCCGCCACAGCCGCAATCCGATCGCCAGCGTTCCACCCCATGGGCGCAACTCCAGGCTGTGCGGGGCTTGATGACGATCTCCCACTCGGGCGGGTGCAAGCTCAGGTAATGGGCAAAATTGGTCACCTTCCAGCCACGCCGGGGAATTTCCCGCGTCAAGGCATAGGCGATGGTCTTTTCCGCCCCCTTTTTGTGGTGCCCAAAGGTCTCCCCGTCCGTGGCGACGGCAATCAATTGGGTGCGTCCCGGTTGCACCGCCATCCCCAAGCGCCCCACCAGGGTTTGACTGCTGCAGAGGACATCCCCAAAGCCCATATCCCCAGAAATCGGCCCGTCATAAACAAAAATGGCGATGCTGCGCTGGCGACCGTATTCCGGCAGGACCTCGTCGGGAATCCGGCATAGGTAAGGACGGGTAGGGTCAATCTGGCCGCCCCCCACCTCCAACCATTCCCCCCCCGCCAACGGCCGACAACGCTGCGCCTGGGACGGGGCAATGATGGTGAACTTAAACCCCTCCGCCACCAACACCGCCAAGGTTTCGTAGTCAATGGCGGTTTCTGCCAGCCACATCCCCTCCGGCCAGCGCCCAAACCGGGCAAAAAAGTCTGCCTTGGCCCAGCGCACTTGGGTGAATTTGTCCCGGGTCGAGGCCAGGGGCATGATGATATGGTTGTAAACCTGGGCAATGGCGTTGCCGTGGCCGTTGAGCCGCTCGCAACTGCGCCGGTCCGCCTCAAGGATGCGCTGGTAAGTCTCCAGGTCGTAGCGCTCCAGCCAACTGAAGAGGGTCGGGCCGATGTTAAAACTCAAGTATTCAAAGTTGTTGACGATATCGATCACGTCGCCGTCGTCACTTAAGACCCGAGCGAAGGCGTTGGGACGATAGCACTCATGGAAGATGCGCTCGTTCCAGTCGTGAAAGGGGGCTGCCCCCTCCTGCCGCTCAATCGCCTCCAGGTAGGGGTTCTCCCGGGGGGGCTGGTAAAAATGCCCATGAATGGTCACGTATACCTCCGTTGGCCCCATACTCCCTCCCGGTTGCTGTCGGGTTAATTTTACGTTAACTTTGTGGCCAAGCCCAACGGCCCGTTCTCCCCAAAATCTTTAGCTTTGGACGCTCCTTTGGTTTTTGCAAAACTTTACAGGCCGCCACCAACGGTAAACACCTACTGTGACGATACTTGCCCAATTTTTACAGAATTTTTGGTTTCTGCAACTTGTAGTCCCTTGGCTTGGTGCATTAGGCTAAAAATAGCGGGAGCAAGTGGATGCCACTATGAGCGAGACCAATCCCTACGCGCAGTTAGGGGTCAGTGAAGATGCCTCCTTTGAAGAAGTGCAGGCCGCGCGGGCGCAACTGCTACGGGAGTGCCAGGGGGATGAAAAACGGGCCCAGGTGGTGGAAATGGCCTATGATGCCATCCTGATGGACCGGCTGCGCCAACGGCAGGAAGGGCGTATTAAGGTGCCGGAGCGGATTCGCTATGCGGAGCGGCACATGGTGGCGACGGCGGAAAAAAGCGATGTGCGCACGGCCACCCTACCGGCCTGGGCTGAACAATTGCGTAACTGGATTGACACACCCACCACGACCGATGTGGTCTGGACCAGTTTGGTGTATGCCGGGTTAGGGTTTTGGGCCTGGTCAGCACCGGTGAATGCGGCCTTGTCCGTGGCCCTGGGGATAGGGGCGAGTCTCTATTTCCTGAATCGCAAGGAGCATCGCTTTGGTCGGGCGCTGCTGTTGACTCTGGTGGGATTGGTGCTCGGCGCTCTGGTGGGGAATGTGTTGGTCAGCCTGGGTCTGGGATTGCCAGCCAATACGGCCATCAGCTGGGGCATTTTCGCCATGCTCTGGTTGGTCAGTAGTTTCTTGCGCTGACGATTGCTCCGGTTATGTCCGCCGCGACTGATCCCCAGTCGGTGAAAAGTGACCTGTGGCTGCGGGGGTTGTTGACGGTCGCCTGGGCGGATGGGCATTACACGGACGAGGAGAAAACTTTGGTGGCTGATTTGCTAGGGGCCAGCGAGGTTGGTGATTTTCGACCGGTAACCCCGCAGGAGTTGGCCCAGGCGTTGCCGCCCTACGACCCGAGAACGGGGGATTTCCTGCGCACAGCGGTGATGGTGGCCCTGGCTGATGGCTTGTACTCGGACGCTGAAGACCGGCTGCTGCGTCAGTTTTGCCAAGCCCTCGGCCAACCGCTGGATGTACTGGAGAACTTACGGGCAACCCTGGTGAAACGGGAGGGGAACCAGTATCTGCCCCAGCAGGCCTCCGAGCGTCAGGACTTACTCGACCCGGTGCGGCGCTGGCTGGACCAGTTGGAAATCCATGACCCCCGAGTAGCCCGTTTCCTGTGCCGCCTGATTCCGGCCCAATGCCCCTTTGAACGGGATGTGGTGTTGTTTGGGCGCAAGGTTGTGCATATCCCTCCTTTGTGCCAGCTCAACCCCCTGTATGAGCAGTTGGTGGGGTTGCGGCTGCGGGCGCTGGCCTTTTTGGCGCAACGGGGGGAAGATGTCCCGGCCTAGATATGCACATCCGGGAGGCGCAACCCCAGGATTGGCTGCAGATGTGGCCCCTGATTCAGGAGGTGGCTCAAGCCGGGGAGACCTACGGCTATGACCCGGACCTGTCACCAACCCAGGCCTATCACCTGTGGATGGAAGTCCCCCACAAGACTTACGTGGCGGAGTGGGATGGGCAGATTGTGGGTATCTACTACCTGAAGCCGAATCAGGGGGGACCGGGGCGGCATGTGAGTAATTGCGGCTACATCGTGGCCCAGGGGTGGCGGGGGCGGGGCATCGGGCGGCAGATGGGGGAACATTCGTTGCAGATGGCCCGGGTGTTGGGGTACAAGGCGATGCAGTTTAACTTTGTCGCCGCCAGCAATAGGGTGGCCATTCACCTGTGGCAAAAACTGGGGTTTAGGGTTGTGGGGCGCTTGCCTAAGGCCTTTTGCCACCCGCGGCTGGGGTATATTGATGCCCTGGTGATGTATCAATGGTTGGCGGATTAGATGGCCATTTCCCTGACGGATCATCCTTTGCTCCAGGCGGTGCTGGCGGAATTGCAGCCCCGGTTCCAGGCGATTGATGCCCTGGTGAAAACCAACTTGGCGCGGGTGCTGCAGGCCATGGCCGACCAGCGGGTGGGGGTGCACCACTTTCACGAAACGACTGGCTATGGGCACGGGGACCAGGGGCGGGAAACCCTGGAGCGGGTGTTTGCCCAGGTGATGGGGGCGGAGGCGGCGCTGGTGCGTCCCCAGTTTTTCTCCGGCACCCATGCCATTGCCTGTGCCCTGTATGGGGTGTTGCGTCCGGGGGATGAACTGCTGGTGGCAACAGGAGCGCCCTATGACACGTTGGAACCGGTGTTGGGGCTGCGGGACTCAGGGCAGGGGTCGCTCCAGGATTTCGGCGTCCTTTACCGGCAGGTGGATTTGACGCCTACAGGGGAGGTGGATTGGCAGGCCCTGCCCCAGGCAGTAGGTCCCCGCACCCGGGTGGTGTTGATTCAGCGCTCCTGCGGCTATAGTTGGCGGCGCAGTCTGACGGTGGCGGAGGTCGGCTACATTGTTGAGCGGGTTAAGCAGGTCAATCCCCGGGTCATTTGCGTGGTGGACAACTGCTACGGCGAATTTGCTGAGACCCAGGAGCCGCCGATGGTGGGGGCTGACCTGATCGCCGGGTCGTTGATCAAAAATCCGGGGGGAACCATTGCCCCTTGCGGCGGATACGTGGCCGGCAAACGGGCCTATGTGCAACTGGCGGCGAATCGTTTAAGCGCGCCGGGGATCGGCATGGAAGCCGGAGCGTCCCTGGGGTTCAATCGCCTGTTGTTCCAGGGGTTGTTTCTGGCGCCGCAGATGGTGGGAGAGGCCCTCAAGGGGGGATTGCTGCTGGCGGCCACCTGCCAACGCCTGGGCTATCCGGTGCAGCCGACGCCAGAACAACCCCGGCCCGACACCATCCAGGCCATCCAGTTGGGGGACCCGGACAAGTTGGTGCGCTTTTGTCGGCTCCTGCAGCGCCTCAGTCCGGTGGGGAGCTATGTGGACCCTGTGCCAGCCGTCACGCCGGGATACGAGAGCCAATTAGTGATGGCCGGCGGCACGTTTATTGACGGCAGCACGAGCGAGCTGTCCGCCGATGGTCCCCTGCGACCGCCTTATGTGGTGTTTTGTCAAGGGGGCACCACCTGGTTGCACTGGCTCTGGGCGCTGGAACACCTCCTGCCGGAGCTGGCCCCTAATTCACGTACATGAATACCTCGCTTTTTTCATAGCGCACCTTGGGGCGTTGAGCCTGGGGGTCGTCGGCGGCGCGGTAACCCAATGGACACACCACCACTGAGCGATAGGGGGTTTCCTTCAGCCCCAGGATTTCGTCGTATTTATCAGGGATGAATCCCTCCATCGGGCAGGTGTCAATCCCCAAAAACGCCGCCACCGTCATCAGTTGCCCCAGTGCAATATACACCTGACGGGCGGCCCATTCTTCCAAATTCAGGGGATAGGGGGGATGGGTCAAAAAGTTTTTGATAAGCTGGCCCAGTCCCTGCAATTTCTCTAGGGGCACCCCCTGCACCTGGGCTATGCGCGCCAAATACCGATCCACATCCGCCGGACCCAGGTTTTTTTGCAGCGCCAGGACCACCAGATGGGAGGCCTCAACCACCTGCTTTTGCCCCCAGGAGTACTCCACCAACTGCGCCCGGATGTCCGGGTTGTGCACCACCACAAATCGCCAAGGCTGCAGGCCAAAGGAAGAAGGGGCCAGGCGTAAACTTTCCTCCAAAACCGCCCAAATCTCCGGCGGAATTTTCCGGGTGGGGTCAAACTTTTTGGTGGCGTACCGCCAGGACAACCGCTGCTGTACGAACTCCGGTGAAACCCCCGCCAACATGCCCTAGCCCCCTTTACAAAAGTTAACCTTTGTTTTGCATTATAGGGCCACCCTATCCGTTGGGGGGACTGGCCACTCGGAGAAATTACCGTTGAGCCAGGGGAAGGGACCAATTAGAATTCGGAATACCCCAGCATCGTCGGAACCATGCTTCGGCAAATGAATGCCCATGACTTTGCGGCCCGCCGCCGGCAGAATCCCTACCTACAGGTTTTGGATGTGCGGGAGTGGTGGGAGGTGGAACGGGCTTGCTTGCCGGGCTGTCTCCATCTGCCCCTGAGTGAATTTGCCCTGTGGTCCCCCCAAATCAAGGAGCTACTCGACCCGGCGCAGGAAGTTGTGGTTGTGTGCCATCACGGGGTGCGGTCGGCCCAGGTGGGCGCTTGGTTGCTGGACCAGGGCTACACCCAGGTGGCCAATCTGGCCGGTGGATTAGACGCCTATGCCCTACTGGTGGACCCGACCCTGCCCCGTTACTAAAAGTGCCGGGCCGCCATTGCTTGGTGTCACACCCAACTGGTAAGTTGAGGGCAGACGTGCCCTAGGTCCTCAACGTTTGAGCCATGACCAGCAAGCGTAGGCACTTCTACCGGCGCGTGGGACGGACAACTCTATTTCACTGCCTACAACGCTGGCTCCACGCAGCTACCTTGCCGCCGGAGCAGTACGAACGCCTGGTTGAACGGCGCTCCCGACGCAAATTGCTGCAAACGGCCGGGGCCTTAGCTACAGGTGCGCTAACTGCCCATCTGGGGCATCGGTGGAGCCAAGCCGCTTCCTCGCCCCGCATTGTCATCGTCGGCGCCGGGATGGGGGGACTGAACACGGCTTATCACCTGCGGCGGTGGGGGTGGCGTGCTTTGGTGTATGAGGGCAGTAACCGCGTCGGGGGGCGCATTTTTTCTACACCAGGTCAGTTCGCGCCAGGTCTGGTGACGGAGTTAGGGGGTGAATTTATTGACAGTTCCCATGACGACATGCTCTTTTTTGCCCGCCAGTTTGGGCTTGACCTGATTGACCTGGCCTCGCCTTCAGAAAAATCTTTGCAAACCCGTTATGTCTTCGATGGTCGAAGCTACACGGAGGCCCAAATCATCGAAGCCCTGCGCCCTTTTGCCCGTCGCATTGCCCAGGATGCCCAAAAAGTGGGAGATACGGTGACCTACCGCCAGCACACGCCCCACGCCCGTACCCTGGACTGGCTCTCCCTGGCGGATTACCTGCGGCAGTTGGGAATCAGCGGCTGGCTGTACGACCTGTTGACGGTGGCCTATGTAACGGAGTACGGCCTGGATGCGGACGCCCAGTCCAGTCTGAACCTGGTCTTGATGCTCGATACGGACCTCCGGGATGGCTTTGACCTCTACGGCGAGAGCGATGAACGCTACAAGATTCGAGGGGGCAACCAGCAAATTCCCGACCGTCTGGCCCGCTTGCTGGCCTCCCAACTGCATCTGGAGCATCGTCTGGTGGCCCTGCGGGAGACGGGTTCGGGTTATCGCCTGACCTTTGCCCGCCCCGGGGACCGCTATGTAGATGTGACGGCAGATGTGGTGGTTTTGACCCTGCCGTTTACCCTGCTGCGGGAGGTGGACCTGCAAGTTGCCCTGCCCCAGGCCAAACAGCGGGCCATTCGGGAGCTGGGCTACGGCACCAACGCCAAAGTGATCCTGGGGTTTCAGAGGCCCTTCTGGCGCACCGCTGGGTTCAGTGGTGACTTTTTCACCAGCGCCCCCTGCCAGAGCGGTTGGGACAGCAGCCGACTCCAGCGCCAATCCGTCGGGAGTTTGACCCTATTTCTGGGGGGAACGCCAGGGGTGCAGGTGGGACAGGGGACCCCCCAAGCACAGGCCAGGGCTTTTCTGCCGGAAGTGGAGCGGCTGTTTCCCGGTGCCACCCAACAATACACGGGCAAGGCTACCCGCTTTTATTGGCCTGGCCATGCCTGGGCGCGGGGCAGCTACGCCTGCTGGAAAGTGGGACAGTACACCACGCTTGCCGGATCGGAATTTGCGCCGGTAGGACGATTGTTCTTTGCCGGGGAGCACACCAGCTTGGACTACCAGGGCTACATGAATGGGGCGGCCGAAACGGGACGACGGGTGGCCCAACTGCTGCACCGCCAACTGCGGTCCTAGGGGAGGTCCCCAGGCATGTCCAATACCAGGTGTTCTGTTGCCATGGACGACGTCGGGCCCCTATGGCGGGCAGAAAGGGGTGATAGGATGGGAGGTGTGGCTGACCCTGAACAGTCAACTCTCCCCCGCCGGCCTGCCCACCCCGACAGCTCCAGAATTGAGCCCGGCCCAACAAAGGCGCGTCCAGCGGATATTGGCCCATGTAATCCGTGCCGGTCAGCCCCAGGCCCTGGATCAGTGGTCCGCTTGGGGTTATCCGAGGCCACGATGGGGGGAGCAGTTCTGCCCTGAAAGTGCCCGGCCACCTCCAGGACTTGACCGACCATCTGGAACCGGAACTGAGCGCCTTTGTTCTTTCCCAAGCCCGGCGATCACCCGCGATGAAAAAAAAAAGGGCCTGACAAGCCCCCTGCCTCTCGCGTTAGGTCACCTTCAGAACTCCATCTGAGCCTGCACCTTCTCCCACTGGCGTTTTTTGAGCACCAGTAGCACCTGCGCCAGGGCCACCGTAGCTAAAAACGCCATCAACCACTTCAGGCGGGTGGGGCTTTGCAGGACGATTTCCCGCTGCGCTTGACCAAACCCACCCACATTGGGGTTGTCCGTCAAGGGGGCATCCGCGGCAACCGTATCCCCTACCGCCACGATCAGCTGCGGTCCCGGCGGGATGGTTTCTACTACGGGGTCACCCTCTTCCGGCTGGATCGTCACCTGGTAACCGCCCTCCGCTTGGGGGGTAATCGCTGTGATCCGCCCGGATACCGAGGCCGTAAACACCGTATTGTTGCTCTTTTCACCCGTGGGATACACCTGACCGCGCCCGCGGTTGCCCCCCAAATACACTGGATACTTCAGAAAATGCACGTTTTTATTGGTGGCCGGGTCCGGGGCCAGGATAGGAAAGACAATCTCCTGGTACTGGTCCCCGGGTAAAGGACCCACCAGTAAGATATTGGGTTTGTCCTCGCTATAGGTCTGGTAGTAGATGCCCTCGGTTTTTTCCTTCAGCTCCGGCGGGATACGGTCCTCCGGCGCCAGGGTAAAGCCCTCCGGCAGAATCACCACCGCCCCCACGTTCAACGGCCCGCGACTGCCGTCGGCATAGACCTGTTGCAGACTGGTGTCGTAGGGAATCTTCACCTTGGCCTCAAAAACCTGGTTGGGCAGTACCGCCTGGGGTAGCTCCAGTTGCACGGGTTTTTGGGCCAGATGGCAGTTGGCGCACACAATCCGGCCGGTGGGTTCTCGGGGGTTGTCGTAGGCCTGCTGCGCCCAGAAGGGATAGGCATAGGCTGGCGCCGGCAGCCACCCCAACCACAGCAGCATCCCCAGGCCCACCAGTGCCAGTTGTTGGAACAATCCTCGCATCTTCATGGTTTGGTCACTCCAGGGTTTAAGTCCACCAGGGGTCTTGACCGGTACGGAAATCCTGGTCTGTCCAGGGGGTAAATAGGATTTTGTTATCCTCGGTCACCTGCACCTTCACCAGGGCCAACGACAAGGGTGCCGGACCGCGAATGACCTTGCCGGTTTTATCGTACTGGGAACCGTGACACGGACAAATGAATTTATTCTCGCTGGCGTTCCAGGGCACCACACAGCCCAGGTGCGTACAAACGGCGTTTAACCCATAGTCGGCAATCTGCCCGTCGTCAGTGACGATGATGTAGGTGGGGTCACCCTTGGGGCCTTGGGCCAAGGAGCGGTCGCCGGGGGGATGGGTTTTCAAGTATTCATCCACCTTAATATCGTTCCCCAGGGCATCCTTGGCAATAACCCCGCTGCCTGCTCCCCCACCAGAACCGGCCGGGACAAAAAAGCTCACAAACGGATACAGGGCGGCCAGCGCCACCGTGGTCAATCCCCCGGTCATCAGGAGGTTCATAAACTGGCGGCGCCCCATATCGGGCACATCGGCGCTCGGAGAGACGGAAGCCATGACGTTTAATCCCGTTTCGTTACGTTTGGATACACCTTTTCCAGTGTATCACCGGCGGGAAAGCCGTTGTCCCCCCTGTACCAGGGCGCCGCTGACCAGGCCCAGGGCAAACCCCAGCGTCAGGACCAGCCCCAGGGGCAAGGGCACCGACTGCCACACCAGCCAGCGCAGGGATACCAAGGCCACATTTTGGACGGAGAACAAAGCCGTCACCAGCAGCAGCAGGGCCATCAAGATAGCCAGCAATAAGGGTGTCACCGTCGCTGCAACCGCCAGTAGCCCGGAACGACGCCGGGACGATGGCCCTATTATAGCCTTTAGGTTATGCGCTCCCCGCCTGTCGTGGTGTCGTTATATGTGGATACTTCCTTTGCTTGCCCAGGTGACGACCCCCGTTCCCCCAGCGGTGGTGCGACGGATAGTTTTTAGCCCCCAGCCAGTGCGACCCTTGCCGGGCCAGTTGGACGATGTCCTCATGTTTAACAGCAACAGCCCGGAAGTCGTGCAGCAGGAGGGCATTTTGCTCTCGACCTTTCCCCCCGAAGGAAAACGGGTACCCCAGGCCCATCTGAACCTACCGTTGCAGGGGGAATTCACCCTGTTTGCCCACCACATCTTTCGCACCAACAACCCGGAGACCACCCCGACGCTTTTTCTCGGGCTACTGCTGCACAACCCCAGCAAACAGTATGTGCAGGTGGAGATCAGCCAGGCGGCCAGTTTTCTGAGCACGCCGGAGGCGCCCTTTGTGGATTTACCGTCCTATGTGGACAATGGGCGGGGCTATATCTACTCCGGGCCGGGGAGCCGCACGATGAATGTGGTGTTACGGGGGATGCGGCAACGGAATTGGCCGGCCAGGGTGGTGCTAGGACCGGGGGAATACCGACTGCTAGCCAATTTGCCTATTCCAGCGCCCCGTTTGCCCCGGGCCATTGTGTCCCGTATGACCGTTCCGGCGGAATTGACCTTGACCCAGGGGATGGTCGCGGCCTTGCAAAATCCCCCCCTGGTCCAGCCGGATGGCGAACCCCTGCCGGAACCCCCCAGTTACCCCTCCTCCAATGGCCGCTCCACCTTTGCCCGTTTGCAGAGCGATGGGCCGGTGTATGTGGCTAGTCTGGCCATGTTTGCCCGGCGCACCTGGGATGGGCGGGAACAGGCGCCAACCACCGCCGATTGGGTACAGTTACTGACTCATGGGGGTCTGGCCGGGCCGCGGGATATTCCCCCCACCCCGTTGCATCTCACCAACGCCCCCCGGTTTTTCTACGGACGGGTGGCCGGGGTGGCCAAGGGGTCCCGCTGGTCAGGCCGGTTGACGGATGCGGCTGCTGGCCTTAGCTCCCCCCAACCCGATGCTTTAACTATTCCGCCGCCAGGGCAGGCCTTTTCCTACGGGTTAAGCACCCTCCACCGGGGCACCTTCGGCACGGGTCAAATCCAAAGCGCCCCCTTGTTAGTCCGTTATCCTGATACGGCCTACCTGGCCCACGGCAATTACGGGGTGCATTACGAGTTGCAACTGCCCCTGTACAACCCCAGTAACTTCCCCCAAACGGTGACCATTTCCCTGCAAAACCCCCTCAAGGACGACCTACCCCGGGGAGGGTTACAGTTTTTGGACCCGCCGGAACCCCGCATTTTTTTCCGGGGAACGATTCGTTTGCGGTTTCCCGCGGATGACGGCACGCCCCAGGTGCGCTATGTCCATGTGGTGAAACAGCGGGGCCAACAGGGGGAACCCCTGGTGACGCTCAACCTGGCGCCCAAGGAACAACGACTGGTGGAGGTGGATTACCTGTATCCGCCGGATGCCACGCCGCCCCAGGTGCTGACGGTGCAAACCCTGGCCCCACCGGTGACAGAAACCCCCGTTGCGCCCACCACCCAACGCCGTCAGGACAAAGCCGGGACGACCGCAGCCCAGGCGCAGTAGTGACTGCTCATTCCCCAGTCCACGCCGGGGTGGAGGATTTCCGCCAGGATGGCCAGGGACTCCACCAGCCGAGGGCCGGGACGGTTGAAAAAAGCGTTGCCATCGACAGCGTACACCCGACCCCTCTGCACGGTTCGTAGGGTTCCCCAGGGATAGGGGGAGGTGGCCCATTCCTGGAGGGTGCGCGCCAGGTCAAACCCACAGGGCATCAACACCACCACATCTGGGTCAGCCGCCACCACTTGTTCCCAGGTCAGCCAGGGGGAATGGGCACCCGCCGTCGCCAGTAGGGGTTCTCCGCCCGCCAGTTCCACCAGTTCTGGCACCCAGTTCCCGGCGCTCATCAACGGCTGGAGCCATTCCACACACAGCACTCGGGGGCGCGGTAAACCCGCTACGGACTTGCCAATGGCCGTCATCCTGTGCAGCAGCTTTTGTACCACCGGCTGGGCGTCCACCCCTAGGCATTCCCCTACTTTGAGCATATCCCGCCAAACCTGGGCGAGGGTGCGAGGTTCCAGAGAGATCACCTGGGGGACTGGTTGTAACTGGGTTGCTATTGCAGCGACCACCTCGTTTAAACTGACGGCGCACACCTCACACTGGGCTTGGGTGAGCAGGTGAGTAGGCCGCAGGGAACGCAGGACCTCCCAGCGTACGTCGTACACGCTCACCGCCGTTTGCAACAGGGCCGTCACCTGGTCGTGGATGGCCTGGCTGTCCCCCTGGGGGTTGAATTTGGGGGCAGTGCAGATGGGCAAGGAGACCACTTCAGGCGGATAGTCACACCCGTGGGAACGCCCCACCAAGTCCGGCAGCAACCCCAAGGCGTGGACGATTTCCGTGGCGCTGGGCAAGAGGGAAACCAATCGCATGGGCGCACCCGGCTATGCTAAAACTAGGCTAAGCAATGGCGCGGGAAACGGCTATGGCGATCAACGTGGTTTCCTTGGTGGGACGGGTGGGGCGCGATCCCGACATCAAATACTTTGAATCCGGCAGCGTCAAGTGCAACTTCAGCCTGGCGGTCAACCGGCGGTCCAAGCGCAATGACGAGCCGGATTGGTTTGAGCTGGAAGTCTGGGGCAAAACGGCGGAAATTGCCGGCAATTACGTGCGCAAGGGGAGTCTCATCGGCGTCAAGGGGTCCATCAAATGTGAGCGCTGGACGGACCGCAACACCGGGGAAGAGCGGCAACGGTTTTTGATCCGGGTAGACCAATTGGATTTGTTGGGAAGTCGCCGTGACGAAACCCCTAATGACCTGGAGGAGGACCTGGGGTGAACCTGGCCCTAGGGCTATGGGTGATCCTACTGGGGGCTTGCGTTGGCAGTTTTTTGAATGTGGTGGTGTACCGGGTACCCCGGGGCTTGTCTCTTTGGCAGCCGCCGTCCCACTGTCCCCATTGTCAAACCCCCCTGCGTCCCTGGGAAAACGTGCCAGTGCTGGGATGGCTGGGGCTGCGGGGACGGTGTAGTCACTGTGGGGTGCCCATCTCTCCCCGTTATCCCCTGGTGGAATTGACAACGGCCCTGTGGTTTGCCCTAGTCTGGTGGCGCTTCGGGGTGAGTGATGACACGGTGGCGGCGGCCCTGTTGGGGAGCTGGCTGCTGGCTCTGGCGCTGATTGACCTGGACACCTTGACCCTGCCGGACAGCCTGTTGAAATCGGGTTTGGTGATCGGACTGGTGTGGCAGGGGCTACGGGGCTGGCCGGATTTCTACGCCGGGGTGTTGGGGATGGTTGTTGGCCTGTGGTTGTTAGACAGCCTGGGCTGGGTGGCCTCTGTGGTCATGGGACAACCGGCGCTGGGGGGTGGCGACCCAAAACTGGCGGCCATGTTGGGGGCTTGGCTCCAGGGACCGGCGCTGGCGGTGGCCTTGTTTCTGGCGGTGCTGACCGGAGCAGTGGTGGGGGTCGCCGGCCGTTGCACCGGACGATTGCAGCCGGGTCAACCCATGCCCTTCGGTCCCTTTTTGGCGCTGGGGGGCGCGGTGGCGGTGCTCTGGGGGGAAACCCTGTGGCGCGGCTATTGGCAATGGCTACAGATGGCTTGAGGAGGCAAACGTGCTAAGATGAAGGCCAAGGCAGGGAATGCTTAGCCGAGCCCCCACGGACGTTCGCTCTTTCGGGTTTGCCTAAATTTACCGATTGACCTGTGGTCTAATCTGGCGGGAGTGATGGTGGCGTGATTCGGCATCGCTGGCGATGGCTGGTGGGTGTGGCGGTCCTGGTGGTGCTGGGCGGCTGGGTCTGGCGGCCAGGTCGTCCTAGGGTGGCATCCCCACCGACAACTGAATCGGCGGATTTGGGTGCCCTCAAGCCCCTAGTGCCCAAGCCCCCCCCAGCCCGGCGTCAGACACTCACCCAGTTAAGTAGTCAAGGGAAAGGCGTTGACCGTCAGCGAGCTAAGTATTTACTGGCGGTGGATTCTCTAGAGGCGGGGGACCCGCAGCAGGCATTGCAGTTGTTGCAGGGGCTAGAGAAGGACTATCCGGTGCTGTCGGCCCAGGTGCTCTGGCAGCAGGCGCGGGCGTACCAGAAAAAGGGGAACTTACCGGCGGCCCAACGGCGGTGGCAGCAGATTGTGGAGCAACACCCGGACCAAGCCCTGGCGGCAGAGGCCTTGTTGGCCCTGGGACGCCCCGAGGAAGCGAAACAACGCTATCCGGCCCATCCCCAGGTGGTGGCGTGGGTGCAAAAGGCCCTGGAAAAACAACCCCATGACCGGGAGTCGCTCTTGCATCTGGCACGGCACGGCCTGCATTTGCCTAATCTCACGGCCTATTTGGACCGTTTGGTACATGTGCATCGGGCAGGCCTGACCCCGGAGGAATGGCAGGACATTGCCTTTGCCTATTGGGAAAAGCAGCAGTACTTGAAGGCGGGCCGGGCCTATTTGCTGGCGCCCCTGACGGTGGAGAATCTCTACCGGGCGGCCCGGGGGCACCAACTGGGAGGCCAGGTCACCGAGGCGGTGGGCTATTACCAGGATTTGGTGCGGCAGTTCGGGGAGAGTGACCAGGCGATCTTGGCTCTGTACCACCTATCCCATTTGGCGCCGGCCCCCCAGCGGGATTTATATTTCCAGCAGTTACAACAGCGGGATAACGAACGGGCGGCGCGGGTGCTGTGGGAGCGGTTGCCCCTTTGGGAACGGGCAGGCCAAGCCCAGCGGGTGAGTCAAGTGCGTACGGAATTGCTGGCCCGCTACGCCCAGACGGATGCAGCGAGTCGCCTGCGGTGGGAGTTGGCCTGGGCGGAACAGCAACGGGGTCGCTTGCGGCAGGCAATGCATTTTGCTGAGGGGATTTGGCAGCACACGCCCCAAAGTGATCTGGCGCCGCGGGCCGGATTTTGGTTAGCGGAATGGGCTAGGGAACTGGGGGAAACGGCTCAAGCCAAAACCCTCTACCGGCAAGTCATCGAACGCTACCCCGAGTCCTACTACGCCTGGCGGGCGGCGCTACGCCTGGGCTGGCCGGTGGGGGATTTCTCCGGGATTGTGCAGGCGCAACCCCCGGTGCAATTCCAACGCATGACCTTGGCCCTGTTGAAGGGGTCGCCGGCGCTACAGGAGCTCTATCGCCTGGGGGAGTACGAGGACGCCTGGGACCAGTGGCAGGTGGAATTCACCGCCCGGCAGCACCCCACCCTGGCGGACCAACTCACGGACGGGGTGTTGCGGGTGGGCATTGGCGACCGGCTGGAGGGGCTATTTATGCTCTCAACCTTGGAGCGACGGGTGCAAACCCCCGAAGACCGACAGCAGTACGAACAGGTGCGGCGGCAACCGGCCTACTGGCAAGCTTTGTATCCTTTGGCCTATTGGTCGGAGGTGCAGCAGGCGGCCAAGCAGCATGGGTTAAATCCCCTGCTGGTGACGGCTGTGATCCGCCAGGAGTCCCGCTTTGAGCCGGAGATTGTCTCCAGTGCGGGGGCGGTGGGCCTGATGCAGGTGCTGCCGGAAACGGGGAATTGGATTGCGGAAAAACTCCAGCGCTCCCCCTTTGACCTCACCCAGCCCTGGGAGAATTTGCTGGCGGGGACCTGGTTTTTGCACTACACTAATGGTCTATATCACCACAACGGGCTGCTGGCGGTGGCCAGTTATAACGCCGGGCCGGGGAATGTGGACGCCTGGGTGCAGCGTTTTGGCCAGGGGGATTGGGACGCGTTTGTGGAAAATATCCCGTTTCCCGAGACCCAGGACTACGTGCGTCAAGTGTTCGGCAATTACTGGAATTACCTGCGCCTGTACAACCCGGAGGTGTGTCAGCGGATAAACCCCCATCTGTGTGGGTCGTGAAACGGCAGCGGTACTGGTTCTGGCGCGGCTATCGGGTGCGCTACACCTACCACAACAGTCGGGGGGAGGGGTTGCCCTTGCTGCTGGTGCATGGGTTTGGGGCGGCCCTGGAGCATTGGCGGTACAACTTGCCGGTGCTGGGGGAACACTACCCGGTCTATGCTCTGGATTTGTTGGGGTTTGGTCAGGCGGAAAAGGCGGCGGCAGCCTACGGCGTGCGGTTGTGGGTGGCCCAGTTGTACGAGTTCTGGCGGGCGTTTATCGGGGAGCCGGTGGGCCTGGTGGGCCATTCCCTAGGGGCGTTGGTGGCCTTGACGGCGGCGGTGGCCCATCCCGAGATGGTGCGACGGTTGGCCCTGTTGAGTTTGCCGGAGGGACGGCCTGCCCTGCCGGTGGCGGTGCAGTGGCTGGGGAGTCTGGAGCGTCTGCTGATACCGGTGGTGACCTGGCCCCTGTTTTATCTGCTGCGGCAACCGGTGGTCATCCGGTGGGTCTGTCGCACCCAGGTCTATCACCACCCAGGGGCGGTCAACGACGAACTGGTGCGGATGTTTGCCCAGCCGGCCTACGACCGGGATGCGGGGTGGACCCTATGCCGTTTGGCCCAAGCCAGTACCCGTCCGGGCTATGCACCACGGGTGGCGCCCTTACTGGCAGGCTTGTCAGTCCCCACGTTGCTGATTTGGGGGACCTATGACCGGCTGGTGCCCGTTCGTCGGGGGCGGCACTGGGTGCAGCAATTTCCCCACCTGCGCTGGGTGGAACTGCCGGCAGGCCATTGCCCCCAAGATGAGGCGCCGGTAGCGGTCAACGAGTTGTTGGATGAATGGTTCCGTGGGTGACCGGCCTATGGCACAATGGGACTGACTGCGCCGACTGTAATCCGAAGAGGTAAAAACGATGACGGTTGCTGCCCCCCCTTCGATCGAACAATTGGCCATTAACACCATTCGCTTCCTGGCGGTGGATGCCGTCCAAAAGGCCAAGTCGGGTCACCCGGGCCTGCCGATGGGGGCGGCACCCATGGCCTATGTGCTCTGGCAAGAATTTCTTAAATTTAATCCCCGTAACCCCAAGTGGCCGGACCGGGACCGCTTTGTCCTGTCGGCGGGGCACGGCTGCATGCTGCAATACGCCCTGTTGCACTTGACAGGCTACGACGTGACTTTAGAGGACATTAAGCAGTTTCGGCAGTGGGGGTCGAAAACACCGGGGCACCCGGAAAACTTTGAGACGCCGGGGGTGGAGGTGACCACTGGACCTTTGGGGCAAGGGGTTGGCAATGCCGTGGGGTTGGCGATTGCGGAGGCGCATTTGGCGGCCCGGTTCAATAAGCCTGGCCACACCATCGTGGACCACTACACCTATGTAATCCTTGGCGACGGCTGTCAGATGGAGGGGGTAGCGGCGGAGGCGGCCTCCTTGGCGGGCCACCTGAAGCTGGGTAAGCTGATTATGCTCTATGACAGCAACCACATCTCTATTGATGGGAATACGGCGATCGCCTTTACGGAGGATGTGGCCAAGCGCTACGAAGCCTATGGGTGGCACGTGCAAAAGGTGGAGGACGGCAACCATGACCTGCCGGCGATTCGGGCGGCTATTGCCCAAGCCAAGGCGGTCACGGATAAACCGTCGCTGATCATTGTGGAGACGACGATTGGCTATGGGTCGCCCAACAAGGCGGGGACGGAGGCGGTGCATGGGGCGCCCCTGGGGCCGGAGGAGGTGAAATTGACCAAACAGAATTTGGGCTGGCCCCTGGAGCCGGAGTTTTATATTCCCGATGAGGTGCTCCGGCATTTCCGGCAGGCGATTGACAAGGGGGCGAAGGCGGAGGCGGAGTGGCAGGCCCGGTTTGCGGCTTATAAGCAGGCCTATCCCGAGGAGGCGGCGGAATTTGAGCGGATCATGCGGGGGGACCTGCCGGCGGGTTGGCAAGAGGCCTTGGCCCCCATTGCCGAAACGGGAAAAGAATCCACCCGTAACATCTCCAAGCTGTGTTTGAATGCGTTGGCCCAGGCGATTCCGGAATTCCTGGGGGGGTCGGCGGATTTGGCCCATTCCAACATGACCTACCTCAAGGGGCTGCCGGAATTCCAGGCGGGGTCCTACCACGGGCGGAATTTCCGTTTCGGGGTGCGGGAGCATGCCATGGGAGCCATTGCCAACGGGATGGCCCTGCACGGAGGTTTAATTCCCTACGACGCCACGTTTTTGGTCTTCAGCGATTACATGCGTCCGGCGATTCGTCTGTCGGCCCTGTCGCGGGCGCGGGTTTTGCACATCATGACCCACGATTCGGTGGCCCTAGGGGAGGATGGCCCCACCCACCAGCCGATAGAAACCCTGTCGTCGTTGCGGTTGATTCCGAACCTGTATGTGATTCGGCCGGCGGATGCCCGGGAGACGGTGGGGGCGTATCAGGTGGCGTTGCAGGCGCGGGAGACGCCGTCGGTGTTGGTGTTTACCCGGCAGGCGGTCAATCCGGTGCCCGGTACGTCTCCGGAGGGGGTGGCCAAGGGGGCCTACATTGTGGTGGATTGTGGCTGTGACCATCCCGACCTCATCCTCATCGCGACGGGGTCAGAGTTGGAGTTGGCGGTGCAGGCAGCGGCCCGCTTGTCAGGGTACAAGGTGCGGGTGGTGTCTATGCCCTGCACGCGCTTGTTTGATGCCCAGCCCCAGGATTACCGGGACCGTATCCTGCCGCCGATGGTGCGCAAGCGGATCGCCATCGAAGCGGGGGTGACGGATTTCTGGTATAAGTACGTGGGTCTGGACGGCAAGGTGCTGGGGATTGACCGGTTTGGGGCGTCGGCGCCGGGTTCGGTGTGCATGGAGAAATTCGGCATGACGGTGGACCATCTGGTGCAGGCGGCGCAGGCGCTGTTGGGGTGATGGCGACCGCCGGAACTTTGGCATAAACTAGGTTCTATTTCCGGCGCGCAGGCATGACCGAAAAAACCCTGGCCGGTCGCTACCACATTCTCAAACCCCTGGGGAGTGGGGGATTTGGTCAGACCTTTTTGGCGGAGGACTGGTTTTTGCCGGGTCGGCCCTGGTGTGTGGTCAAGCAATTGCAGCCCCAGTCTACTAATCCCCAGGTGCTGGAGGTGGCCCGGCGGCTGTTCAACCGGGAGGCGGAGGTGCTCTACCAACTGGGTTCGACGGTGAGTCGCATCCCCCGGCTGTTGGCCCACTTCGAGCAGGACAATGAGTTTTACCTGGTGCAGGAGTTCATCGAGGGACACGACCTGAGCCAGGAACTCACCCCCGGCAAAAAATACCCGGAGACCTGGGTGAAGCAGTTTTTGTTAGACGTGCTGGAGGTGCTTAGTCAAGTGCACCAGCGCAACATCATTCACCGGGACCTCAAACCGGCGAATCTGATGCGGCGGCGCTCGGACGGGCGGATTGTGCTCATTGACTTTGGGGCGGTCAAGGAGGTGGGCACCCTGATGGCTGACAACCGGGGGGAAACGGCCATCGGCACTCAGATCGGCACCCGGGGCTACATGCCCATCGAACAGTTCCGGGGCCAGCCGCGCTTAAGCAGCGATGTGTATGCCCTGGGGGTGGTGGCGATTCAAGCCCTGACGGGGCTGCCCCCGAGTCAGATGGAGGACTACGATACGGGTGAATTGCACTGGCAACAGCATGCCCAGGTGAGTCCTGCTTTGCGCACGGTGCTGGAAAAGATGGTGCATCCCGACTGGCGGCAGCGCTATCCCAGTGCGGTGGAGGCCCTGCAGGCGGTGCAGGAACTGACGACGGTCACGCCGGAGGGAGAACCCACTGCGCCCTTGCCGACCCCCATTCCCCCTACGGTTCCCTTGGCTACAGCTCAGCCCATTGCTGCAACAGTAGAGGCCCCCCGCCAGCCGTCCCGGGGATTGCCCTGTATCGCCTGGGTGTTTATCGGGTTGGGGTTGCTAGGGGCGGCCTTCGTAGGGTTGATGGTCCTGGTGGCCCTGTTTTACGAGGAATCCCCTTCATCCCCTACAGAGAAACCGACGCCGGTGGTGCGGGAATCGCCGGAACCGATGCCTAGCCCGCCGGCCATGGCCCTGTTTGGGGCTATTGCCTACAACAACTTAGATGGGGTGTACGGCTACGGCTATAACTTTCCCGACCGGGCCAGTGCGGAAAAGCGGGCCATCCAGGAGTGCGAGCAGGTCTCGGGCGGCAAGCCCTGTGAAATCCTGGTGTGGTTTCAGAACGCCTGTGGGGCTTTGGCGCGGGACAGTCGCAACTACGCTGGCGGTGGCTGGGGGGTAACCCCGGAAGTTGCCCAGCAAGAGGCCCTGGCGTCCTGCCAAAGCGTAGGTGGCGCCGACTGCGTGGTGGTGGAGACCATTTGCACTAAAAAGCCTTAAAACGTCCCCATCCGGCTGACGGGTAACGTAGTATTAATAGAGTGAATACCGTTCAGGGCAAAGGGTAAGGAATAGAAAAATGCGTATTTTGTTTGTGGCTGCCGAGGCCCATCCCATTGCCAAGGTGGGCGGCATGGCCGATGTGGTGGGGGTGTTGCCGAAAGTGCTGCGGCGCATGGGGCACGATGTGCGGGTGTTCCTGCCCTACTACGGCTTTTTGCCGGAAAAGCTGGACATCCCCAAGACCCCCATCTGGGAAGGCTATGCCATGTTTCAGTATTTTCATGTATATGAAACCCGCTTACCCAACAGCGACGTTCCCCTGTACCTGTTCGGCCATCCGGCGTTCATGCCCCGGCGCATTTACTATGGGGAGGACGAGGACTGGCGGTTTACCTTGTTTGCCAACGGGGCGGCGGAATTTGCCTGGAACTACTGGAAACCCAATATTATCCACTGCCACGACTGGCACACGGGGATGATTCCGGTGTGGATGCACCAGTCCCCGGACATCACCACGGTGTTCACCATCCACAACCTGGCGTATCAAGGGCCCTGGCGCTGGAAGCTGGAGCGCATGACCTGGTGTCCCTGGTACATGCAGGGGCATAACGTGATGGCCGCCGCCTTGCAGTACGCCGACCGGGTGAATACCGTATCGCCCAACTACGCCCAGCAGATTCGCTCACCGGAGTACGGGGAAAAGCTGGATGGGCTGCTGCGCTACTTGGGGGATAAGGTAACGGGGATTCTCAATGGTATTGACCCGGAGGTGTTCAACCCGGAAACCGACCCCCACATCGTCCAGAACTACAACGCCGATACCCTGGACAAGCGGGTAGCCAACAAGGTGGCCCTACAGGAAGAGGTGGGGCTGGAGGTGGACCGGGATAAATTCCTTATCGGCATGGTCTCCCGGCTGGTGGAGCAAAAGGGGATTGATTTGTTGCTGCAAATCATGGACCGTTTTCTGGCCTACACCGACGCCCAGTTTGTGATTATGGGGACGGGGGACCGCTACTACGAAACTCAACTGTGGCAAATTGCTTCCCGCTATCCAGGGCGGGTCTCGGTGCAGATCCTGTTCAACGACCCCCTGGCACGGCGGTTGTATGCCGGAACGGACGCCTTCATCATGCCCTCGCGGTTTGAACCCTGCGGCATCAGCCAGATGATTGCCCTGCGCTATGGTTCGGTGCCGGTGGTGCGGCGGACGGGGGGATTGGTGGACACGGTCTTTCACCACGACCCAGTGGCGGGGACAGGCAACGGTTACTGCTTCGACCGCTACGAACCCCTGGACTTTTACACCTGCCTGGTGCGGGCTTGGGAGGCCTACCGGCACCGTAAGGAATGGCGGGAGCTGCAAAAGCGGGGGATGGCGGCCCGCTACACTTGGGAGGAATCGGCCCGGCAATACCACGCCCTGTACAACTCCATCTATGGGCTACCCCCCACCCACGGCTTGCCGCCGGAGTTCTTGAAGCCGGAGGAACGGGAACAACTGGAGGCGGACCAAAAAGCCAAGGCAGATACGCCCGCCTGTAGTGCTCAAGCCTGTGAAGGCCCTGTGCCGCTGGCCGTTTGAGGGTCCGCCGGTGGGAGCAAATCGGGACGGCGCTGCTGGGTGCGCAGGCGTTGTTGTTCGGCTCGCCACTGGGCAATGGCCTGGTGGTTGCCGGAAAGGAGGACCTCGGGGACGCGCCACCCCCGGAACTCCGGCGGGCGGGTGTACTGGGGATATTCCAGCAGGCCGTCGCTGAAGCTCTCTGAGGTCAGGGAGGCGGGTTTGCCCACAGTACCGGGCAGCAGGCGTGTCACCCCGTTGATGATGGCTAGGGCGGGAATTTCTCCACTGGTGAGCACGAAATCCCCTAGGGAGATTTCCCGGTCGGCCAGGTAGCGGATGCGCTCGTCAAATCCCTCGTAGGCCCCGCAGATGAGTACCAGTTGGGCATAGTGGCACCATTCCCGGAAATGGGCCTGGGTCAGACGTTCCCCCTGGGGGGTCAACAAAATCACCTGACGCGGTTGGAGCTGGGGCAGAGACTCCACAGCCGCAAAGATGGGTTCCGGTTTGAGCACCATGCCCACCCCACCCCCGTAGGGTTCATCGTCCACCCGGTGATGCTTGTCGGTGGTGAAATCCCGGGGGTTGGTGAACACCACCATGGCCACCCCCTTGGCCAAGGCTTTGCCGATCAATCCCGTCGCCAGGGGACTGGTAAAGAATTCGGGAAACAGGGTCACCACATCAAAGCGCATCGCCGGGATAGACGTACTGGACAGCCAGTTTCCAATAGCGGGAAAAGCGTTTCAGGTCCGCCTGGGGTAAGGGGGGCACCAGCGCTGGGACGGGCAACACCTCTAGGTCAAATTCCTGGGTCAAGGCCTGGCAGAACTGCTTAAAGCGGGGGCTGGGACTTGCTGTCGTGACCACCTTCGCGGCCCCCTTTTCGTAAGCAGCAGCCCGGATTTCTGCCACCACCTCCCCCCGGCGGATCTCCACCGGCAACTCTAGTAGGCACTCGTAGAGAAACACCAGACGCTTACGGCTCAGGCGCCATTCCCGCAGCAGTTGTTCATCCCAAACCCAGACGGCAGGCGCCCCCGGATAGGCCAGCAACGCCGGGTTGGTGGGACTCAAACTATCCCCGTGGACCCAAATCAGGGGCTTGGGGGAAGAGGCGGCGGGCCAACTGCTCATAACTGCCTCGAAACGGACAACTGGGTCGGCCATCGTGGGGACAAACGGCACACCAGCGCCGGCGGCTGTAACGCGCCAAGTTCTCCTGATTGAAATAGTAGGGCTTGTGGCTGAAGGTGCTAGCTACCCACTGCCAGGACAAGTTATTGCTGGCCGGGTCCCCGTCGAGTAGGTGCTCTAGAAACCAACGCGCCCCCGCCTGCCATTTTACCCGCCGCCAGTGGACGACATAGGCTGCCAGCCATAGCCGCCCGTGATTGTGCAGATAGCCCGTCTCCTGGAGTTCCCGGCTTAGGCTGTCCATGCACAGGAGTCCCGTACCTGCAGCAGGAATATCCTCCGGTAGTGTATCGGCGTAGTCCTGGGGCTGCCATCCCGTTTTGTAGGGTTCCCGGTCCTCCCAAATGCCGTCTCCCCATTGGTCGTAGAGCACCTGCCAGTAGGTCCGCCAGGTCAACTGCCGCACCAAAGGCTCAACCGTCCGCCAGGAGTAACCCCGCGCCCGCAGCCAGTCCCGCACCTCCACCAGCGTCAACACCCCATGCCGAATATAGGGCGACAGATGGCTCACCGTCCCGTTTAGGTGATTGCGCGTGGCCCCATAGGTCTCCGGTTGCAGCCGCTCCAGTTGGGCCAAGGCCGCCTGCCGCCCGCCCCGGATGGGACTCACCGGCCCTGTTGCCTCGGGAAACACCTGCGTCACGTAGGCCACCAGCTCCTCCCGGCTGGCAAAGTCCCGGCGCAAGGACGTCATACGGTGGCCACTTCACTGCGGCGCTTGCGACTACGGCGCTGGGCCTCCTGGGGTTCTTCCCGGGTGGGCGTTTGCAGCAGAAAAATGAGCAAGGGTTGACTCTTAAATTCCCGCCGGATCAGGCGTTCCAGGGCCGACTCCAGGGCATCCCGCAACCCTGCCCAGTCGATTTCTGCCCCATTGACGGCAAATTCCGACCAGCGCTCCTGCACCGTCTGGGTAAGCGTCTCCTGGACCAATTGCCGTAGGGCGTTGCTGCTTAGGGAGGTCACCACCCCCCGGATATGCACCTCCGGCGTCGCCCAGAATTGCCCTTGCCCATCAATGGCCGCGGCTACGGTCACCACCCCCTCACCAGCCAGTTGTTGCCGGTCCTGGAGCACCTGCCCGCTAACGATGCCATCGCCCGAGGCATCCACCAGCTCAATCCCCGCCTTGACCTTGCCCACCACCTGTATCCGGTCCGGCGTCAGCTCAATCACATCCCCATTGTCCACAATCACGATGTTTTCCTTGGGGATGCCCATGGCCTGGGCCGTCTCGCTGTGTTTGACCAACATGCGGTGCTCCCCGTGAATGGGGATAAAAAACTTGGGCTTCGTCAGGGCCAACATCAGTTTTTGGTCCTCCTGGCAGCCGTGCCCCGACACATGAATCCCCCGTTCTTTACCATAGATCACCCGCGCCCCCTGGGCCATGAGCTTGTCAATTGTATTCACCACCGCGATGGTATTACCCGGGATAGGATTGGCCGAAAACACCACCGTATCCGTCGGCCGGATCTGGATGTCCTTGTGCTCCCGGTTGGCAATCCGCGTCAAGGCCGACAGTGGCTCGCCCTGGGAACCCGTGGTCAAAATCACTACCTGCTCATCCGGCAAATGGCGGATCACATGCAAAGGTTGCAGCACATCGTCCGAGCAACGGATGTATCCCAGCGTGCGGGCGTGGGCAATTACATTCAGCATCGAGCGCCCCAGCACCGTCACCTTGCGTTTGTACTTCTCCGCCAGTTGCAGGATGATGTTCAGGCGATGCACCGACGAGGCAAAGGTCGTGATCAACAACCGCCCCGGCGCTTCCGCAAACACCCGGTCCAACGCCGGAATCACCGCCCGCTCCGACGGCGTAAACCCCGGCACCTCCGCATTGGTGGAATCGCTCATCAGGCAGAGTACCCCCCGCTCCCCGTGTTCCGCCAGGCGATGCAGGTCAAAGCGTTCCCCATCAATGGGCGTGTGGTCAACCTTAAAATCCCCCGTGTGGATGATCACCCCCACCGGCGTGTGGATAGCCACTGAAAAACTATCGGCAATCGAGTGGGTGTTGCGGATAAATTCCACTAAGAACGACTGGCCGATGCGCACGAACTCCCGGGGCTGCACCGGATGCAATTGGGTGCGGTTGGCGACCCCCGCCTCCTCTAGCTTGGCCTGCAACAGGGCAATGGCCAGCCGGGGGCCGTACATGATGGGAATATCAATCTGTTGGAGGTGAAAGGGAATCCCACCGATGTGGTCCTCGTGGCCATGGGTAATAATCATCCCCTTAATTTTGTGGCGGTTTTCCCGTAAATAGGACAAATCCGGCAGCACCACCTGCACCCCGTGCATGGCATCGGTGGGAAAAGCCAGCCCGGCATCCAACAGCAAGATTTCGTCGTTGATTTCAAACACACAGGTGTTTTTGCCGATTTCGTGCAGCCCCCCCAAAGGAATAATTTTGAGGACGGGCGTGGTTTGGGAACGTAGTTTCGTCATAGGCTCCTTTACGACCGTTTACAGGATAATGAGCACGGTTCACCCCCCGCTGCGGGAGCGAAACTTGTTAGGCCACCAAGCGCAGTTGTTGCATCACGGGGCGCAAAACCTGTTCCACCTCTGGCGGAGCCGGTACCAAGGGCAAACGCGGTGATCCGACCGGCCAACCCATCCACTCCAAGGCCCGTTTCAGGGGGATGGGGTTTGTCGTCACAAACAGCGCCTTGCAGAGGGGATATATCTCATTGTACAGGGCCTGGGCTTTGTGGGGCTGCCCATTGACAAAGGCTTGGATCATCTGCTGGATGGTTTGGCCCACCAGGTGACTAGCCACACTGACGACCCCCACCGCCCCCACCGCCAGCAACGGCAACGTTAAACTATCGTCCCCAGAATAGATGTCCAACCGTTCTGGGGGTACCAGGCGGCGCAGGTGGGCCACTTGCTCCAGATGGCCACTGGCTTCCTTAATAGCCACAATGTTGGGTTCGCTTTCCACCAATTGGGCCACCGTTTCCGGCAGCAGGTTCACCCCCGTCCGCCCGGGAATGTTGTAGAGCATCAGGGGAAAATCCGGCACGGCCCGGGCAATGGTGCGAAAGTGGGCTATTAACCCCGCCTGGGGAGGCTTGTTGTAGTAGGGCACCACCTGCAAGCTGCCATCGAGTCCCATTTGCGCTGCCTTTTGGGTGGCCGTCACCGCCTCGTGGGTGCTGTTGGCCCCTGTTCCCGCCAGGATAGGCGCCCGGTTACCCACCGCCTGTTTCACCACGCGAAATAGCTCGTATTCCTCTTCCCAGGTGAGCGTCGGCGATTCTCCAGTTGTCCCCGCCAGTACCAGGGCATCACTCCCGTGGTCCAGCAAATGCAGCGCCAGGCGTTCCGCCAGTTCGTAGTTCACGCGCCCCTGGTCATCAAAGGGCGTCACCATCGCTGTAATGACCCGGCCAAAGCGGGGTGTATCGGCCTCCGCCACCGACGCGTTGCCTCCTGCCTACCGATTTGCCCCCATTATAGCGACGGTGCTGGCCCGCCCTGGCGACCCGTTGGATATTGCTCCCCAGAAACTTCTCCCCTCTGGCGGCGGTCGTTGCCATTGTTGACCCCTTTGGCCCGTTCCCATGCTGGATGCCCTTCGAAGCACGTTCCTGCTCCTGTCTTTGCCGGTCTTTTCCGGACAGACGGTGCTCTATATGGATACAGCCCAGGGCTACCGATTGCGGCTGCCGGTGGAGTTCCAGATGGTGGCGCCGGGGTCTTGGGTCGGCCCGCGTTTACCGACACCGACCGCCATCTACGTCCATGTAGAACCGATGCCGGCAGCAAGGGCCGCGTTTCCGGTCCATTTCAAAACCTATAAAGACGACCCCCTATTTACCCATGTCACCCCGGTCCCCCTGCGCCACGGTTTGGCCTTTCGGGCCGAGGAGGTCATCCGCCCCGGGCAAGGACTGGAGGATATGCACCGCTGGTTTTTGTTTGTCTATCTCCAGGATCGGGTCTATACGGTGGGGCTGAGTGGGCCGTTAAAGGCATTCCAGCAGGGTATCTTGCCCCCCATTTACACCGGCGTGATGCGGTCGTTTGAACCCTTACCCCGCTAGTCCAAAAAATCCATGAGCTGGTCGTTATCCAAGGGGGGATGGGGGGCCACCGGACGCCGGTGCATCTGGGCCAAGAAAACCCGCAGGGCCAGGGTGACGATTTCCGCTTCGCTCAGGGACCACTGCTGTTGCAGGGCCTGGAGTTGGGGGCGCAGGTCATCGGGAATGGCGCTATGGACCAGTTCGGTGGGTAGAACCGGTTCGCTGGCTGCTGGCCGCCGCTGCAGGGGGTTGTTGGCGGAGGTGAGACGGGGACGCTGTTTCACCGTTGCACCTGCTGGTGAATGTACTTGACCAGTTCCTGGAGGGGGGTTAACAGGCGGGGGTCGTTAGTGTAGCGGTGAATGGGCTGACCGGCCAGGTTGGATTCGGGAAATTTGACGGATTTGGGCAGGGGGGGAAACACATGGAAATCCGCTTGGTTGTGCAAAGCGCTGAGTACATCCTGGGTCATGATGGTGTGCAGTTCGGCCATGGTGGGTAACACCCCCAGGATTTTGAGTTGGGGATTCAGCCGGCGCTGTACCTGCTGGACGGTTGCCAACAGGGCCGTCAACCCCTTGAGGGCAAAAAATTGGCACTGCACCGGAATTAGCACGTAGTCAGCAGCGGCCAGGGCGTTCATGGTCAGCACTCCGCGGCTGGGGGGACAGTCCATCAACACGTAAAGAAATTGCCCCCGCAGCTCGGTCAAGCGGTCCCTTAGGGTGTAAAAGGCGCCACTTTTTTGCAGCAACTCCACTTCGGCCCGGCTGAGATGGGCATCAGCGGGTATCAGATAGGGGCCGCTGGCGGTTTTGTGCATCACCTGGGTGGCGGCTAACTGGCCGGTTAACCAGTGGTAAGCGCCAGGGGTTTGTTCGCTCAACTCCACGCCCAGGCCGGTGGTCAAGTTACCCTGGGGGTCCAGGTCAATGAGCAAACAGGGAGCGGATTCCGCCAATAGACCGCCGAGCGCTAAAGTAGAAGTAGTTTTACCAACGCCGCCTTTGTGGTTGGCAATGGCCAGGAACATGAGCGTGTGCCAGCCGTCCTGATCCCAGTGTAGTGCGCCGATGGACCATGCGTTTACCCGTCAAAAGCGTTACGCAGGCAGGGATGTCCCAGCGGCCAGCCTCTACCACCGAACCTAGCCAGGCGCCCGTACTGCTTGTTAGTGGCGATGAGGGTTTGCGTCAGCGCCTGCGCAGTGAACTGGCGGAGGCCGGTTATCGCTGTTACCCCTTGGCTGACCCAACCGAAGCGATGGCCTATTTGGCGCACCAACCCGCCTGTTTACTCATCGTCGAGGCCAGCCCAGCGGGTTTGACCCTCTGCCAGCAAGTGAGCCAGCGTTACCCCGATTTGCCCATTCTGCTGCTTACGGCAGGAGACAGCCTGGAGGAGCGCATTACCTGCTTAGAATCGGGAGCCTGGGATTACTTGAGCGCCCCCTATCCCCGCAAAGATTTGCTGCGCTGGCTCCAGCTCTACGTCCAACCCCAGACCGGCCCAGCGGAATATCTCACCTTTGCCGACCTGACTTTGGATTTGCAAAAGCGGGTGGCCCTGCGCCGAAAGCGGCAAATTCAACTGACTATGAAAGAATTTGAGCTGCTGAAATTCCTGATGCAGAATCCGGGGCGGGTGCTGACACGGGAAGAAATCATGGAGCAGGTGTGGGGGTATCAGTCGGTGCACGAGTCCAATGTGATTGAGGTGTATGTGCGTTACCTGCGCCTGAAACTGGACCAACCAGGGGAAAAACACCTGATCCAAACGGTGCGGGGGGTGGGCTATGTTCTCCGGGAACCTTAGGGCCTACCTGAGCGGCGCAGTGCTGGCGGTGGTGCTGACGGGGGTAGCCGTATTGGCCCAAAAGCCCCAGCATTTACCCATCCGGGCGCAGTTGCAACACAACGGGCAACGGGTCTGGCTGGAGGTGGCTTGGACGCCGGAGCAACAGGCCCTGGGGTTGATGTACCGGGAGCGCATAGAACCGGACCGGGGGATGCTGTTTCCCTTTTACCCACCCCGCCCAGTGCAATTTTGGATGAAAAACATGCGCACACCCATTGACATGGTGTTTTTGCACGAAAACCGGGTGGTGGCCATTTACGCCCAGGTGCCCCCTTGTCCCCGGGACCCCTGCCCCACCTATGGCCCCCCCGGTCCCGTGGATGGGGTGATCGAGCTGGCACCGGGACGGGCGCGGGAGTTGGGGCTGAAGGTGGGGGATACCCTTACTGTGCGACTGTTGCGGCCCACTGGCGCGCCCAAGCGAGAATAGCTTGCACGCGTTCGGGGGTGGGAGCTTCGCAGTACAGGCGCAACAGGGGTTCGGTGCCGCTCAAGCGAATGAGTAACCAACTCTGGTCCGCCAGGTAAAACTTGTAGCCGTCGCCGCTCCAGGTGTTGACTACGTCCGTGTCGGCTATCACCGTCGGCGGATGCGCAGCCAACTGCTGCTCCAGCCGGTCGCGGGATGCGGCATTCGTCAACGGCAGATCAATCCGGTCATAGACGCTGTAAAAGCCGGTTTTTTCCTGTAATTCCCGATAGAGCACCTCCAGGGGTTTTTGGGTCAGGGCCACCGCCTCCAGCAGGTAGAGGGCCGACAGCAAGGCATCCCGTTCCGGCAGGTAGTGCCCGTAGCCAATGCCGCCTGATTCCTCACCCCCCAGCAACACATCCCCCTTGAGCATTTCCTGGGCAATGTACTTGAACCCGATGGGGGTTTCCACCACCGGCAGGTTGTAGTAGGCAGCGGTTTTGCGGATCAACTCCGACCCGCTAATGGTTTTCACCACCCTGCCGGTCAAGCCCCGACGCTGGGCCAGATGTTCGATCAACAGGGGAATGAGCACCTGGGGGGAGAGAAATTGCCCCTGACCGTCCATGGCGGCAATCCGGTCCCCGTCCCCGTCAAACACTAGCCCCACCTGGTTACCGTGATGCCGCTGCAACGTGGTGCGCAACTCCTCCAGGTAAGGGGGCAGGGGTTCCGGCGGGTGCCCCCCGAACAGTACATCCCGTTGGGTGCGCAGTTCCTGTACGACATTGCCCACCAGACGCGTCAGACCCCCAGCGGCGGCTCCGTGCATGGGGTCGGCCCACACCTGCCAGTGCTGCAAACCGGCGCGGATGGCCGCCACATCCACCTGCTGCTGCAACGCCTGCACATAACCAGGCCAGGGGTCGAAGGGGGTCACGCAGCCGCCAGGACGCTGGGGTACCGGTTGGGACAACCGCGCTTCGATTTGCTGGGTCATCTCCGGGGGAATGGAGCCGCCAAAGGCCCCCTTGACCTTCAGGCCGTTGTAGATGGGGGGATTGTGACTGGCGGTGATCACCAGCGCCCCGATAGCCCCCTGCTGCCGCACCCCATAACTCAAAGCCGGTGTGGGCGCCGCCTGATTGGCCAGCCAAACCCGAAATCCTGCCGCTGCCGCCGCCTGCGCCGCCGTTTGGGCAAACTCCTCCGACAAAAACCGCCGGTCGTAACCCACCAACAAGGGTCCATCTCCATAGACATCCGCCAGAACCGTTGCTGCTGCTGCTGCCACCTGGGCCACCCGCGCAAAGGTGAACTCCCGGGCAATCACACCCCGCCAGCCATCGGTGCCAAAGCGAATCTCTCCCATGTCCCCTGCTCCTGCGCCCGCGCCCCTATTGTAGCCGCTTGTTCTTGAGCAACACATCCCCCCTGAAGCGATAGACCAGTTGGAAATCCGGCAGCAGTCGCAGCAGTTGCGCCAGGTTGATTTGCCCCTCTTACAGTTCCGTATTGGCGTATTCGGTGTAGAAATAGCGGGTGTTGGCCAGTGCCTGGAGACCGCCTTGGATCAAATCCACTTCCGCCCCCTGTACATCCGCCCAGATGAAGTCATATGGTCTCAATCCCGTTTTGCTGATACCAGGTATCCAGTCGGCAGGTCGGCACCCGAATCGTGCGGGGAAACGTAACCCACGGAAATACCTCCAGGTGCTTTTTCGGGCGGCGGATAGAACCCGAGTCATACCAACTACGGGGAATGCCCGCTTCCGGGTGGGTATCGCTCATGAAGAAATCCGCTTCCCCATCCTGCGCCGCAATGGCCACCTCGTAAAGACGCACCCGCGGGTCATGGCCTAGCCGTTTTTTGAAGTCGGCAGCTGCCCGGGGGTCCGGTTCAAAGCCGTAAATACGCGCCCGGGGAAATCGCTCCACAAACTGCACCGTATGGCTACCGTTGTTGCAGCCAATTTCTACAATCACCGGGTCATCCTTGCCCAGAAGCAAAACCAATTCATCCAGGTCCAGGGTGCCCGGTGTCACCGGCGTCAGTTCCGGGCGAACCACACTGATCAGGCGCAAGGCCACCTGTTTGAGCGGTCGTCGCAGGGAAACTGGCAGCCATTGTTTGATTTTTCCAACCGGTCCCACCTTAATCCTCCCCTAGATAGCCCTGAATTAACCAGTCCTCCCCCACCTGTTCCCAGCGACACCCCGTCAGCCTCAGTGCCTGCTGCATTTGGGTCAAACCCAGGTCCCCGACCGGCGTGGGCGCCCCTTCCCCCCCAATCACCTTCGGCGCAATAAAGGCCATGATTTTCTGCACCGCCCCCTGATGGATTGCCGGTGCCGCCAAGCGTCCCCCACACTCCCACAGCACCGTGTTACAGCCCCGGGCCGCCAGCGCTTGGCTTACTGTCAGGGGGTCACAGGGGTCCAGGGGCAACCACTCCACCCCCAACCCTTGCAATTGCTTGAGCACCGGTGGCAGGGGTTCTGGTTGGGGGGGCGTCACCAGCAGCGTGCGCAATGTCTCATCCACCCGCCAAACCTGGGCTTCCAGGGGCAAATCCAGAGAGCGGGACATCACCACCCGCAAGGGCGAATGGGGTGTTACCCCGTGGGTTGTCAGCGACGGATTATCCCGGCGGATGGTACAGCCCCCGGTGATTACCGCATCGCAGCGGGAGCGCAACCTATAGACCCACTGGCGCGCCTCGGGTCCGGTCACCCACAGGCTGTCCCCCGTCGCCGTGGCAATTTTGCCGTCTAAGGTCATGGCGTACTTCAAGATGCCGAAGGCCCGTCCCGTGCGCACCCGGTGGAAAAACCCCTCGTTGAGTTCCCGGCAAGCCTCCGCCAGAACTCCCACCGTTACCGCGATCCCCGCCTGTTGCAACCGCGCCACACCCCTACCCGCCACCCGGGGGTCCGGGTCAATCATCCCCACCACCACCCGGCGAATCCCAGCCTGTAGGATGGCTTCGGTGCAAGGGGGAGTACGCCCGTAATGATTGCAGGGTTCCAAATTCACATACAGGGTGGCGCCTTGGGCCTGCTCCCCCGCCTGGCGTAGGGCAAATACCTCCGCATGGGGCTGTCCTGCCTGGGGATGAAACCCCTCCCCCACCACCTGCTCCTGCCGCACGATGACCGCCCCCACTAAAGGATTGGGACTGGTACGCCCCCAGGCCTGGCGCGCCAACTCCAGACAACGGGCCATGTAGCGTTCATCATCCGTCATGCCGGGGTAGGCGCCGGTTCGTCGCTGGGCTTGAGACCGTAATCCAAAATCTCGGCAAAGCGAATGC
The DNA here is from genome assembly GCA_039794565.1 of Gloeomargarita sp. SRBZ-1_bins_9. NCBI lineage: Bacteria > Bacillati > Cyanobacteriota > Cyanophyceae > Gloeomargaritales > Gloeomargaritaceae > Gloeomargarita > Gloeomargarita sp. SRBZ-1_bins_9. The sequence continues at coordinate 64,442 of JAUQVX010000012.1, forward strand.
GCAAGACCGTAGCCGGCTGCCCGTCCTTATCCGTGTAATGCTCCTCATCCAAGCGTCCGGTCACCGTCGGTCGCGCCCCCTTATCCAACAAATTCATGGCCGTTTCCGCCTGATTCCCCCACACATCCACCTGGAACCGCAAAGGGGGAACTTCCTCACCGTCTCCCTTACGCCGATTCACATACAGGGGAAAGCTACACAAAACCGTGCCCTTCTCAAAATGACGAATGGTTGGTTTGGCAGCCACGTAGCCACAGACCGTCACCACTGCCCACGTCATCGCCCGTCCTCCGCCTCTAGCCCTAGCATAGCACCTGCGCCCACACCTTCCACCTGGAGCCGCCAGTAGCGGGCGTAGTAACCCCCCCGGGCCAGCAAACTCTCGTGGGTGCCCTGTTCCACCAGACGGCCCTTCTCCAGCACCAGAATCTGGTCGGCGTGGCGAATCGTAGACAGACGGTGGGCAATCACCAGTACCGTGCGCTGTTTTTGAAACTCATACAGGGCCTTTTGCACCAGAGCTTCCGCATGGGAATCCAAGGCCGACGTGGCCTCATCCAGGATCAAAATTTCCGGTCGCCGCAAAATGGCCCGGGCCAGGGCAATGCGCTGCCGTTGTCCCCCCGAAAGCCGGTACCCCCGTTCCCCCACCACCGTGTCGTACCCCTGGGGCAGTCGCTCGATGAATTCCGCCGCATAGGCCGCCTGGGCCGCCTGTTCCACCTCCGCATCCGTAGCCTCAGGCCGACCAAAACGGATATTTTCCCGAATCGTGGTATTGAACACAAAATTGTCCTGACTCACCACCCCCAGCCGCGCCCACCAATCCGCCAAGGACAGTTCCCGCCGGTCCACCCCATCCACCAAAATCCGCCCCGCCGTCGGTTCGTACAACCCAATGAGCAAATCCGCCACCGACGATTTACCCGCCCCCGAAGCCCCCACCAAAGCCGTCACCTTCCCCGCCGGCAGGCAAAAACTCACCTCCACCAGCGCCGGTGTGGTCGTCCCGGGATACTGCAGCGTCACCCGGTCAAAACAAATCTCCTGCCGCAGACCCCGAAAAGGTTTACCTTCCGTGCGCAAAAACTCCTTGTCCTGGTCGGTCAGGAAAGGATTGAGCACTTGCAGCGTCCCCCAGATCAGCCCCAGTTGGCTAGCAATCCCCGCTAGGTTCTGGTTTTGAAAGGCAAAGCGGTTATAGGCGGAGATAAAGGTCGCCAGGGTGGGCAACAGCAGGTTCAGGGGCCGTTCCCGGCTCAAAAGCCAAATCCCCCCCAACAACATCACCGCCAGAATGGTAGTGGCCCAAATGGCCGACAGGGGGTCAGGCAGGGTACTCCAGGCCACTTGTCGGTCCAGTATCTTGAGCACATTCCGTTGCAGGTGGCGCAAATGCTGGAGCGTAGCCTCCTGGCGATGGAAGCTGTAGATCACCCGCAATGCCTGGAGGGTCTCCACCATGTAACTTTTGATGTCCGCCGTCTCACCGGTGAGCATCTGGGCCACATCGCGAATTTTGGGGATGATGTGCCGTTGCATCCCCACCAACATTCCCGACAGCAGCAGGGTAGCCAGGAGCACCAGCGGCGAAATCCACAGCAAAACTGCCAAATAGGCTGTCAGCAAGCACAGGGATAGCACCAGGCGGTTGGCGACCGAAAACAGATTCCCGGTCATCATGCCCAGGTCAATGAAATTTACCAGCTCCCCGTGGCGGTAGCGACTGACGCAGGGAAAACTGAACCGCAACATCCGCTCCATGAGCAACTGGCTGGTGTACATGCTCAGGCGGTTGCCCAGGTAGCTGGTGATCACCGTGCTGCAGTACTTGAGGCCGCTTTGGACCACCTGAAACCCCCAGGCGATCAGCACCAGCAAGGCTACCACCCGCAGGCGGGACCAGCCCTGCACCCAGGGTTGCAGCCAGCCGAGCTGAAACTGATCATCCGCCAGGGCACTCAGGGCCCAGTACACCGACACATAGGTGGAGCTTTCCATCAAGCCCGCCACCAAGTTCAACAGCACTGCCCCTACCACCCGTAGGCGATAGCGCTGAACCGTTCGCCAGACCAATTGCGAAAACGGCTCCCGAAGAAGCTTTCCCCACCCCCGCCAGAGCTTAGCCATTCAGGGCCGGAAAGCGCGTCTGCAGCTCCTCATCGTACTGGTCCGCCAGGGACGCCACCACCGTAATGAGCCGAGCAATCTCCGACGGGTCCAAATCCTGCACCGACCGGGTCCCCACCACCACCACTTCTTGGTTCAACAGGGCAAAACGCGCCTCCAGAGTTGTGGCCCAATTCCACTCCAACAGCTGCTGGTAAAGCGCCAACGGCTGCTGCACCGGTAACTTCAGCACCCGCGCCCACACCGTGAATCTATCCTCAGTGGTGGTACCCGTCATTTGCACATAGACCTCCGCCGTGCCGTAACGGAACCGCCAGATACACCCCTGGTCCACGTGGCTCACCTGGGCCGAATCCGGTTCCGCCAGGGAGCTGATGACCGTCTCCACATCATCCAACAGATGACCTGTGCGGTCCGGCTCCGTCAACTCCGGGAAGGTAACGTCCATGGCAGCCCCTCACGCCCTACTAGCAGCTTACACCAAAATCACTGCGGCCCAATCACCGTATTGACGATGCGCATGAACTCGGCCCGGGTGGCGGTGTTGTGCAAAAAGACCCCCCCCAGCTTACTGGTCACCGTATCCGAATTCACATCCTCCACCCCCCGCGACTTGACACAGTAGTGCTTGGCTTGGATCACCACCGCAATGTCCTCCGTCTCCAGGATGTAAGACAGGGCGTAAAAAATCTGCTCCGTTAAACGCTCCTGGATTTGGGGCCGCTTGGCAAAGTACTCCACAATTCGGTTGATCTTCGACAGCCCCAGGACCTTCTCCCGGGGAATATAGGCCACATGGGCTCGGCCATCAATAATCACAAAGTGATGCTCGCAGTTGCTCTGGACATTGATATTGCGCTCGATGACCATAGAGCCGTAGCCCATCTTGTTTTCTACGGTGGTGCATTTGGGGAAATTGCGCCAGTCCAGGCCGTAGAAAATCTCATCCACATACATCTGGGCCACCCGTTTGGGGGTATCCGCCAAGCTGTCATCCCGCAAATCCAACCCCAACGCCTCCATAATCCGGGCAAAGTGCCAGGCGATCAAGGTGCGTTTTTGGGTGTCATCCAAACCCGTTTCCACCTGGGGCGTCGCCACCCCCTTCTCGATTAAAAACTGGGCCACCCGTTGCCCCAACTCCGGGTCCGTTTTCTGGCTGCGGGTCACCGGCTCGTCGTCGAGATACAGGTCAGGGCTGGGGTTGGTCAGCACCACGAGGGAATGCTCAGTATCGCCATGCCCATTCATGCGTGGGTTTAGGAAACGAGGGGTCAATGTCATAGATTCTCAACAAAAGTTAACACTACTCCTGGGGAGAGCTGCCGTCGCACCGGTACCCGCACCTGTACCCCAAGCATCCCCCCAACCGACATGCGGCATAGCTCCCGGCCTCAGTTCCCGAGTACGCCATGCCCAGACTGCAGTATAACCCATGCCCTTGCTGGCGGCAAATGGTTCACTCCCACTGGCTTTTGGCAGGTGCGGCTGTCCGTCAGGGTATAAATAACCAAAATGCGGAACGATACCGGACATTGCTGGGCAACGATGACACCCAATGTTTTGGTACGGTATATGTCACTCTCCTTTAAAAGCGAGCTAGACCTAAACAACAAGCAGCGCACCCTTTGCTCCAAGCACCTAGGAGTGGCTCGTCATGCCTATAACTGGGGTTTGGAAGTTTGTCAAAAAATCTTAGAACATAACAAGGACGCAGGAGAGGGACAAAAGGTGGATGCTCCTCTGACGGTGGAATGTCTTTAGGACAGTCTACGAGTCAAGAGCAGACGAAGCAGGAAGCTGGCACTGGTGGGCAACCACCAGATAAGTCCAGCAGGCTTGCGTTTGCAAGCTCCAAAGGATCGTATTGTGCGTTAACATTCGGTATAGTTCAGAGTTTTGGAAGCGGAAGTCCTCATGCCGCGAGGAAAGGCTCAGACCAAGCGCTCCATCGAATCCTACGAGCACTGCAATATGCTATTATGGCGGTGAGCTGGTTGCAAACGAATTGAATTTGCCAGCCGTCCAACAAGCGCTTCCAGCCGATGCCGCGTCACGAGCGCAGCGAAGCAGCTAAGGTGCAAGCTGTTATGCCGCTAATACCGCAGTGTGAGCCATCAGAAGGAGAAACTATGCCCACATACGTTGACGTTTTCCCTGTTATTCCTGACGCGTTGCCCAGATTATATGCCTACGCGATTGAAGTGGTGAGCGATCATGCATCGGCGATAGGTGGGAAGTTGGCGTATCGCTTACGGAATAAGTTTGGTGGGAACTGGATATGGTGCGGCGGTCAAATTGTCACAGACCAAATAGTCCCAGATGACGCAATTAAAGAATTTCTGAAGCAGCTATGGACTGAGCAACCTTTAAGTGTTGTACAGAGCATTACTCTCAACACAACATGGGAGCCTTCAGCTTGGGAGCAAGGTGAATTTGCGGCTCGGGGTTTGCTCGCAAACTACCAAACAGAGATCAGGGAAGTGCTTGAACCAAAAGGACAGAATTTTGGCAAAGTCCGAATCCACCGCGATTATGCTTTGCGTGGTTGGGCAGTGAACAACAAACCAGCAGTTTCTATCGCTGTTTCGTCCAATATTTTTCACACCCAATTATTGCATGAGTTTGCTGCTACCTTGCAAAGTCCACAAGACCTTATCGGAATAATGGTTGCTGTGGATAGAAAGGATTTTAAAGGGACAATTATCGAGATTACTGGCAACGTTCGAGAAATGCGCGAGTGGTTGCTCAGTATATCAAGCGACGAGATGACACGTAATCTGATTAGCCGCGCTCCTGATGATGAATTGACCGTCAAGATCGAAACACGTACAAGCCAGTATATCTATATCGCTAGTATGTTGCGCCCTGTCGTACGAATGGGCGATCTCAAAAAATTTGGAGTGGATCCGCGCCAAGTTTCCAGAGCCTTACGGCTTGGTCCGTCAATTAGATATAGTCTTGTCCGCGAAATCGCCGCTATTGGTAAAGAGCACAGAATTCTTGCAGACAGTTTTGAGTCAGGATCACTGCCGCAAGCATTCTTGAGCTCGAGTGATGTTGGTTTTACGCCTGAATTACTCGTCGGCAACAATGAAATTCATAGCGGCGAAGGGCAAAGTATTTATCAAAGCTTGAAAGAACATGGCGTATTTCAACGTTCAAGCGCGTTTCCTGACAAGAATCACCCCATAAAGATCGGAATAGTTAACGCATCACCGCAGGTCGCACAACAGGCATTGACGACATTCCTGTATAAACTTAAAGCCGCGTTGGAGGAGTTGAATTTCTCTATTCAATCCGTTGAAGTTAATGGGCAACGCCAACAAAAGATTGAGATACTTTCAAGAGTGAATTTGGAAAAAGCGGTAAACTGTCTCGAGTCGGCAAAGCCTGACATTCTACTTGCTTTATTTCCTAGAAGTGCACGCTATGACGAAGGGGATGAAGAAGATAGCATGTATCACGTCTTCAAGTCGTTGACAATGCGATATGGTCTCCCAATTCAAGTTATCTATGAAAATACATTCTCTGAACAATATGCTATGGACAATATCGTGCTGGGTATATTAGCCAAGACAGGGAATGTGCCGTTCGTTTTAGCGAATCAGCTTCCTTACGCTGATATTGCTGTTGGGATTGATATTGCTCGCAGAGCAAAACAAAAGTTGTCAGGAACTGTGAATGCGACAGCCATCGCAAGAATCTATTTTAGCGATGGTCAATTTCTACGATACATTATCCACGATGCGCCGATTGAAGGGGAAACGATACCGGGAAGTATTCTGCGTAGTCTTTTCCCTCTCGAGGAATTTCAAGGTAAACGCGTTGTGATTCACCGTGACGGACAATTTCGTGGTGGGGAAAGAGCAGCATTGAAGGAATGGGCAAAACAGATTCGGGCAGAGTTTCATTTGGTTGAAGTAATCAAATCTGGAGCGCCTCGTCTTTATTATCAGAGCACAGCCACCTCTGCCATAGATAGACCACCAAAGGGGACAGCATTTAAGATAAGCGACACAGAAGCATTTTTAGTCTCTTCATTGCCTCCTTTCAGCGGCAGCACGCCCTGTCCGCTTCAAATCAGGACAGAGCCATCTTTCCCAATCGAAAAGGCTATCCATTCGGTGCTATCGTTGACTCTCTTGCATTATGGTTCGGTTAGAGAGCCACGTTTGCCAGTGACGATTCACTACAGTGACAAGATTGCAGAATTTTTACTACATGGCATCAAACCAAGAGATTCAGAAGGAAATTTGCCGTTCTGGTTGTAAAAATTTCAAGGCGTGAGCGGCATAACCAGCGCATGCACCTGACAGGCTTTGCCTCGCTGCGCTCGGCTGGCCTGCTGGTGATGTGCCAGCTGTTGGGCAGCCGGTCGTTTGAATTTTCTTGCACCTTGAAATTGTGTTTGGTAAAATGTGCTTGATTTGGTTGTGCGCTGGCCTTGCCCGCCTGCGGCTTTGCCTGCTGTTGGCTTTTCCAGCTTTCGGGTGCATGGGCTGGTGTTGTCTGCCCGCTGTTCCCGCCCACCGGGTTAGTGACGCCGGGCAAAAGAAAAAGCGCTACGCCTACGACCCCCACCTCAGACCTGCGACTGTTGCAGGTTGGCAAGGCTGTGACTTTGGTCAACGATTGCAGCAAAACATCTACCCATAACCGAAGGGGGTGTGCAGGCGCATGGGCCTGAATGAAACCGATACCCGAGCCAAACTGATTGATCCCGCCTTGTATAAACGCGGCTGGACGGAAAACCTGATCCGCCGCGAGGAGACTGCTGGCGCCATTGAGATTGTGGACGGCAAACCGCGCAGGCGCGCCCGCGGCCGCGTGGATTACCTGCTGCGTGTGGCGGTCAACGCCGAAAGCCAGCCGGTGGCGGTGGCGCTCATTGAAGCCAAAGCCGAAAATCTGTCACCCTATCACGGCCTGGAGCAGGCGAAGCAGTATTGCAAGCGGTTCCACGTGCCGTTCGTGTTCTCCACCAACGGGCATCTCTTTGTGGAGTATGACTCGACGACCGGCCAGACCAGCCAGCCCAGGCCGCTCACCGAATTCCCTACGCCGGACGAATTGCGCGAGAGGTACGAAGAGGCCAGAGGCTTCCGGCTCAACGCCCCGTTAGCCAAGCCGCTTTTGGTGCGTTACCCCGGTGGTGAAGCCACCCGGCGCTATTACCAGGATGCTGCCATCCGCGCCGTGCTCGAAAAGCTCGCCCGCGGCGAAAAACGCGCTTTGCTGTCCTTAGCCACCGGCGCGGGCAAAACTTTTATCGCCGTTCAGCTTTTGAAAAAGATCGCGGATGCTGGGTTGCTCGAGCGGGCGCTTTTTGTTTGTGACCGCGATGAACTGCGCAGCCAGGCGCTGGCCGCATTCCAGAGTGTTTTTGGCGCCGACGCCGCCGAAGTCTATGAAGAACCTGACGGCAAAAACCACGCCAGCAATGCCCGCATCCACATCGCCACCTATCAGACCCTCGATGTGGACACCGAAGACGGCACCGCTAATTTCCTCACCAAACATTACCAGCCTGATTATTTCAGCCACATCATCATTGACGAGTGTCACCGCTCAGCCTGGGGCAAGTGGTCACAGGTGCTGACCCGCAACCCCAACGCGGTGCAGATCGGCCTCACCGCCACGCCGCGCACCCTGGAGATTACCGAAAAGTCCAAAGAAGCCGAAGCGGATCAGCAGATCACCGCCGACAACATTCGGCACTTCGGTGAGCCGGTGTATGAATATGACATCGCGCAGGGCATCGAAGATGGGTATCTCGCCGCCTGCGAAATCCACTGCATCGACCTGTCTCTGGATGGCAAGCGGGAGACTGAAGGCATCGTCCGCGAGGATTTGGAAGGCAAAACGCTGACCGACGCCAACACCGGGGAAAGGCTCACAGTCGCTGAAGCGAGTGCCCGCTACGCCGCATCCGACCTGGAGGATAAACTGCTTTTGCCTGACCGCGTGGCTGCTATGTGTCAGGAACTCTTCCGCCGCCTGTGCGAGACCGGCGGACCCGCGCAAAAGACGATCATCTTTTGCACTCGCGATCGCGAGGCCGACGCGGCATACGCAGAAATGATCAAGCGCTATCCCGCGTCGAGCGGTATGTAGTGAACCTCAGGATAGGACAAAAACATGCATCTTTTTGAAAGATTTCTCAGTGTTAGCGCTGAAGATATAGAATTTGAGCTCCGCCCGCACACCGCTGTCGAATGGCTCGACTTTTTGCTCAATCCCCGCCGTCTACGCGGCAGTGACTTCTTGATGCGTTGGTCACAAGGTGTGTGGAGCGAAGAACGCATCATTCAAGCCGTTAA
>JAUQVX010000013.1 GCA_039794565.1 Gloeomargarita sp. SRBZ-1_bins_9
GGTCGTTTCCATCTTTTTCCAAAGCTTAGATCAAGCCTAGCTTGACCCAGCGTTTTCCAGGGTCCATGTATAGCAATCAAAAAGGATGAAAATTGAACACTCTATGGGCAATTGACCACACCAAACCTATAAGCCGACGCCTGTCTTAACAGGACCAACTCTGGAGCGGTCGGAGGGGTCGGTGGCCATCGGGACCGAGAAGTTTAGTTTGTTTTACGTGGGCAGAGATACGGTTGACCGTTCAAGGGGGGGAAGCGGCAGGGGGTTAAGGGTGGAGCCTCAGATGGCCAACCAGCCGCGGGGATGGACTGAGTACAGGGGTCGCCGTTGGAGTCCGTGCCGGTGCAAAATTTCGTTGGCGGCTAAAAACCCGCTGCTGACAGCCCGTTCCATCAGGGCGCAGGGAAAGGGCATTTTTACCCAATCGCCGGCCAAAAACAGGTTGGGAACCGCCGTGGCGCTCGTCGGTCGGTCGGCATAGCTACCGGGGGGAAAACCGGAGAAGTTCTTTTGATTCACCAGTTCCCGATGCAGAATCTTGGCCCCCCGCAGCGCCGGCACGATTTCGTACAGTTCCTGTTCAAAGGTGGTAAGCAGGGCCTCTTGGGTGGGGAAGTCCTTTTCCTTGTAGCAGTAGGCATGCAGTTCTACCACGCTGCCGCCGGTTGCCTGTGCCCAAGCTTGGTAATCCTCTTGAATCCGGTGATACAGGGTAATGCTGTCCGTCAGGCGATACCCGGAAAGGGAGGTGAAATAGCTGTAGGGCCAGGGAAAATCTCGGTCCAGCCAAAAACGGGCCACTGCAAACGGGTCGGCAACCGCCAATTTCTCGATCTGGCGCACCACCTCCGGGTGGGGAGCGTCCCCTTGGCTCAACCGGATGATTTGCTTGGCCCCCGGCACATCCGTCGCCAAAACGTAGTAATCGGCGGTCAACCATTCCTCGCCCGAGCCCGTGGGGGTTTGGACCACCAGTTGGACCTGTTGCGGAGTCTGGGCCATGACACGGAACCTGCTTAAGTTGCGGGTGGCCGGACCTTTGATGACTTCTCCTTGGGCGGTAAATTCCGCTCCGTGGCAAGGACAGCGATAGCGCCCGTCGGGTTGTAACTGCACCGTACAGCCCTGATGGGGACAGGTCAACCCCAGCGCCTCCTGCCCCTGCACCCGATACACCGCATCCCCCGCCCCGTAAAACCCCGCCGGCAGAACCGGGTTAGCCTCGACCCAAAAGGGCACACCCAAGCCCGTCTCACCGCTGGTGATGCCCACACCGGCAACCTTCCCCTCCTGCCAGCGCAACCCCGTAACCGTAACGCCAGTGCGGATAGTGCCGCCGTTGCCGCGAATGCAGTCAGCAATGGGTTCGACCAGGGAGCGGCGCATATCCTGCCGGGTGCCCCGAAACGCCAGCCCCTCAGGGTTACCGAAGAAATAAAAGTGGAAAAACTGCATCAATTCCCCCGCGCTCAGAACATCAGGGGCATTGAGGCTGGATTTGGCAAAAGGCAAAAAGTACAGATCAAACAACCCCCGGGGAAAATCATCCCCTACCCATTCCAGGACGGATAGGTGATCCAGACGCTGGTAGCTCTCCACCGGGTCAAACCCCGTAATTTCCCGGAAGACCGCCCAGTGGGCTGGACTGGTTAAATTTAACCCCCAGCGCCAGCGATTGGGTGACGCCAGGGCCAGGTCCACGATGTTCCAGGGGAAAGCGGAGCGACTGGGGCGAAACACCTCCACCGCATAGCCATTTTTATAGGCCACCGCGTAGGAATGGAGAAAAACAAAGTTGTCCTCGCAGCCCACTTCCCGCACCAGTTGATTCAGGTTGTAATACTGAGGGAAAAAGCCGTGGAAGCCGTGCTCCATCTGCAGGGTCACGCCATTGACCTCGACCGGCCAACCGGCAATTTTGCCCCCTAGGTGCGGAGCCTTTTCCAACAGGGTCACCACAAATCCCCGCCGACTCAGTTCATAGGCGCAGGCCAACCCCGCCAAGCCGCCACCGATCACCACCACCCGCAGGGGGTTCGTCAGGCGCAATGGCAAAGTCACCGGGTCGGGTTGCCAAACGGTGGGCTGGGGTTTCACCAAGCGGGAGTACCCCACCAGGGTTCCCAGTCCCCCTATCCCAAAAAACTTGAGCAACTGACGGCGAGACAGCAAGGGATGATGCGCGGCTGGCGATGGATGCATAGGCAGGAAGGAACCGACCCCTCACACAAAGACGTACAACTTTGGCCCTAGGATGATAGGGTGCCACAACGACTACCCTCGTTATCTAGCCACAACCTGTAAAGAAATGTCAAGAAAGCCGCAGGGGTGGGGTTGCAGGTAACGGGTCGCACAAGAAACCCAGGCAGGTCCACAGCAGGTTTTGAGCGAATTGCTAGGGCAGCGGCGCAGTCTGGTGTTCTGGGGAATGTTAACGGGGTGCCTGGGTTGTTGGTGGGAGCGTAAGTTGGGGGTGGTGCTGGTGGAATTGACGGTGGCGGCCTGTGGTTTGTCCTTCAGCATCCATGTCAGAATAAGGGGTAAATGCGGGAACCAGTGACCATGCCGGCGTTTTTTACCCCCTGGCTCAAACGAGCTGGCTATTTGGACCAGTTGTGGGTGCGGATTGGTCATGTGGGGTCGCGACCGATTAGCGAGGCGGATGACTGGGGTCAACAGGGGTGGGATGTATTTGCGCCGAATCTCGAAATCTATGGTTTCGATGCTGACCCGGACGCCTGTGAGGCTGCCAACACCGCCGTTGCCGAAAAGGGCATCCCCTGGCCGGAAATCCATGTACCCCTAGTGCTCAGTGACCGTTGCGACACACAAACCTTGTATATCACCCAGGACCCAATGTGTTCCTCCCTTTATCCTCCCAATGAACCTTTTTTGACCCGCTTTCAGGTCGAGATGGAAATGATGAAAGGGGTAGCTACCGTCGAAGTCGAAACGACGACCCTCGATGTCTTTTGCCAGGAACAGAACCTGCCCGGTTTTGATTACCTCCGTACCGATGTGCAGGGGGCTGATTTGGATGTGTTGCGGGGGGCCGCTAGGATCCTGGCTGAGCACCTATTAGTCGTGGAAATGGAGGTTATCTTTTCACCCCTGTACCTGGGTCAACCCCTGTTTGCCGATGTGGATACCTTCCTGCGACAACAGGGATTTACGTTGTTTCAACTGAGTTTGCATGTGGGGGCAACCCGACGGCTCTTTCCGGTGGTCAACAATCCAATGGTCTATCGGGGGCAAAAACTCTGGGGCGATGCGGTGTATGTCCGGGATGTATTGGACCCCGCCACATCCGAACCCTGGCGCTCGCCGGAACGGATTTTCAAATTGGCCTGCCTAATGGATGTCAGGGGTTATTGGGACTATGCGGCGGAATTGCTGGTGCACCTGATAGAAAACCATCGGTGGCCTCTACAAGACCCGCTGCTCCAAGCCATCCAGGAGCAGATTCCTGCAGAGACCCAGGCCCAAATTCCCCTGGTGGAGTACTTGCACAAGGCCCTAGCGCATACCTGAGCCTTTTTTGAGGGCAGGGTCAAGGGCATTGGCCGCCCAGGCCACCGGCAGCATAGGGAGCATGGGCAATAGGCAAATTAGCCACTCCCAACCGGACAGGGGCGCGGTGGCAAACAAGGTATTCATCAAGGGCCACTGGCTAAAGAGGATTTGCAGCAAAACAGCTACGGCAATCCCCAAAAACACCGTAGGCGCAGGAGTAATCTGCCGGGTTTTCCCCCGCAAAAACTCCCCTAAACTGAGGCCAAACTGGCTGAGGCTGATCAGGTAAATAATCCGGGCGGCCACCAGCGCCTGAATCGCCATGGTGCGGGCCAGCGCCAAATTGCCGGTGCCCCCTTTCACCCACTCAAACATGCCGAAAATCAACACCCAGTTGAAGGCCGACACCAGTAAAATGCGCTGGATTAATTTGGGGGTCAGCAGGGGTTGATCCGGGTTGCGGGGCGGCTGTTCCATCACCCCCGGCGGTTTAGGTTCAAAGGCCAAGGGCACCGTCATGGTGATGGAATTGATCATGTTCAGCCACAGCACCTGCAGGGACAAAATGGGCAAATCCCGCAGCAACAGAGCGCTGATCAAAATGGTCATGGACTCGCCCCCATTGACCGGCAGCAAGAAGGCAATGGCCTTGCGAAGGTTTTGATAGACCGTGCGGCCTTCCTCGACGGCAGCGGCAATGGAAGCGAAATTATCGTCAGTGAGCAACATATCCGCCGCTTCCCGGGCGACCTCCGTGCCCCCTTTCCCCATGGCAATGCCGATATCAGCTTGGCGCAGCGCCGGGGCGTCGTTGACCCCATCGCCAGTCATGGCCACGATATGGCCCCGGGACTGAAGGGCCTCCACGAGTTGCAATTTCTGGGAGGGAGCCACCCGGGCGAACACCGAACCCCGTAGGGCAGCATCTGTAAACGTTGCGCTATCCATCGCCGCCAGTTCCGCGCCCGTAAAGGCCACCACCCCTTCAGCGGTTTGAATTCCCATGCGCTGGGCAATGGCGCGGGCAGTGGTCACATGGTCGCCAGTGATCATCTTCACCTGAATCCCCGCCGTTTGACAGTGATGCACGGCGACGATAGCTTCCGGCCGGGGCGGGTCAATCATCCCCTGTAACCCCAGAAACACCAGACCCTCGGCAATATCCTCGTGGTCTAAGCTGTGCTGGTGGGGTGCTGCTGTCTTTTGGGCAAAGGCCAACACCCGCAACCCGTTCTCCGCCAGGCGTTCGACCGCCGCCCGTATGCTTTCTACCTCAAGGGGGACCAACTCTCCCTGGAGATTCATCGCCTGCCGGCAACGGGCCAGTACCACCTCCACCGCGCCCTTGACGTAGATCAGGCGGGGCTGGCCGTCGTTGAGGGTGGCCATGTACTGGTAATCCGACTCAAAAGGAATGGCGTCTAATCGGGGGTAGTCTGCTGTTAACCCCGCCTGACTTAACCCCGCTTTTTCCGCCACCGCCAATAGCGCACCCTCCGTGGGGTCGCCGACTACCTGCCAATCCCCCTCCCGTTGTTCCAAATGACTGTCATTGCACAGGACTCCAGCTACCAAACAGGCCCGCAGACCCGGCGGTAGGTCCTTTAGGGGTTCACCGGCAGCCGTACAAATTTCCCCCTTCGGACTATAGCCGCTTCCGGTGACGTGAAATTCCTGGTCGCCAACCACTACCGCCTGCACCGTCATCTGGTTTTCCGTCAGGGTACCCGTTTTGTCAGAGCAGATGACCGTCGCACTGCCTAGGGCCTCCACCGCTGGCAACTTGCGGATAATGGCGTGGCGTTGGGCCATGCGGTTGACCCCAATCGCCAGGGTGACGGTTACCACCGCCGGCAGCCCCTCAGGAATGGCACTCACCGCCAGAGCCACCGCCGCCTCAAACATCTCCACCCAGTCCTTGCCCCGTCCCGCCCCCACCGCAAACGTAAAGGCCGCTAGCCCCAGCACCACATACAGAATCGTGTGGCTAAAGGCAGCGAATTTGCGGGTCAAGGGCGTACTCAGGCTCACCCGCTCCTGCATCGAACGGGCAATTTGCCCCACCTCGGTCGCCGTTCCCGTTGCTACCACCACCCCCTGTCCCTGGCCAAAGGTCACCAAACTCCCGGCGTAGGCCATATTGCGTCGCTCCGCCAAGGGGGTCTCCGCCGGCAGGGTTTCCACCGTCTTAGTCACCGGCACCGATTCCCCCGTCAGGGCTGACTCATCCACCTGGAGATTGCGCACCGCCAGCAACCGCATGTCCGCCGGCACCTTGTCCCCCGAATGCAAAAACACGATGTCACCGGGGACCAACTCCCGCGCCGGAACCTGCAACCGTTGCCCATCCCGCAGCACCGTAGTTTCGGTGGTCACCACCTTGGCCAAAGAAGCAATTGCCCCCTCCGCCTGGGTCTCCTGGATATAACTGATGACGGCATTGATCACCGTCACCCCCCAAATGACCAGAGCATTGAGCCAGGAGCGCAAAAACGCCTTGACGAGCCCCGCCACCAGCAGGATGTAGAGCAAGGGTTGATGGAACTGCTGCAAAAACTTCAACCAAGCCGGGGTGCGCCGCTGTTCCGGCAACTCATTGGGGCCGTACTGTTCATAGCGCCGGGCCACCTCCTCCGCCGGCAACCCCACCGTCGCCTCCGTCTGCCAGTAAGCCAGCACCTGTTGCACATCTAAAGCATGGAAAACAGGGGATGTCATAACCTTACTCCCGGCGCAGGGTTCCTTTTCCTACCTACAAGACTACGATGAAATCAGGGGCGACAGTTTGCGCTTGGACTTAAGCCACCTCCGGCAAGGGGGCCGCCGGTTCCGACAGGTACAATCGGTTTTCATCCGCATCGTATTCAAACAGCTCTGCGTAGCGCCCCCAGTCAATGGCCGTAGCCAACTGGCGTTCAGCCTCCGCCTCTGGGAAATAGTCATCCCACAGGTCCAGGAAAAAGTCAGCGCTCATGGTGTGGTCCTGTTTTTCCCGCAGGGTTTGCACCATACTCACCAGCACCGGCACATGCTGCAACACCTGCTGGCGGAACAAATCCTTACTGCGCAGGATGGTGGTGGTAGCAAAGTCCCGTCCGACCGGCGTCAGGCGCACATCCCCCTGGGAGACCTCCGCAAAACCCAGCATCTGCGCCGCATCCAGAATCGGCAACAGGTCATCCACCGACATCTGCAACCGCTCCGCCAACAGGGGCAAATCCACCTGACCCTCCGGCTGTTCCACGATCAACTCCAGCAACCCGCTGATACCCCCCACCCGCACATGGGGTAACGGTTGCGCAAAAGGCGACGTCGGTTTCGTCGATGCCGCCGGACTGATGACCTCAATATCCGGGTTGGTCATGGCGGTGTAGATATAGTCCACCAAGGCCTTATAACGGGGCGACAGGGTATCGTGGGGCCGGGGCAGGTCAATCACCACCTCCCCGCGAATCCGGCCCGGATTGGCCCCCAGCAGGATCACCCGGTCCGCCAAGTACACCGCCTCCTCAATATTGTGCGTCACGATGAGAATACTCTTAGACGGAAACATCCCCGCCTGCCACAGGTCATCAATTTCCCCCCGCAGGTTTTCTGCCGTCAACACATCCAGGGCGCTAAACGGCTCATCCATAAACAGCACCTGCGGCTCCAGGGCAAAGGCGCGGGCAAACCCCACCCGTTGTTTCATCCCCCCCGACAGCTCCCGGGGATAGGCACTCTCGAACCCATCCAGCCCCACCAGGTCAATAGCCTTCAGCGCCCGTTGTCGCCGTTCCTCCCGGGGCATCCCCCGTGCCACCAGCCCCAGCTCCACATTCTCCAGCACCGTCAACCAGGGCAGCAGGGCAAAACTCTGGAACACCATGGCCACCTGTCGGTTCGGTCCCCGCAGGATTTGGCCATTGCTCCAGACCCGTCCTTCCGTCGGGGGAATCAGCCCCGCCATGATCCGCAACAACGTACTTTTGCCACTGCCGCTGCGCCCGAGTAACGCCACCACTTCCCCTGCTCGGATTTCCAGGTTAATGTCCTTGAGCACCCAAAAGTGCCCCTTGCGCTCCGGCAGTGGGAAACTTTTTGCCACCTGCTCTACCCGAATCAGCGCCGTCATGGCCCACCTCACAAGTGATATTTGCTCTCCGCCAGGGCGTACAACCGCCGCCAAACCAGTCGGTTCAACCCCACCACAAACAAACTCATCATGCCGATGCCCAGGGTAATCCGTGCCCAATCCCCCTGGATGGTTGCTTCGGTGATATAGGCCCCCAATCCCGGCGCCCGCAGCGTCTGGTCTCCCCAGCGCACCACCTCCGCAACGATACTGGCGTTCCAGGCCCCACCACTGGCCGTCACCCCCCCCGTCACCCAAGCCGAAAAAATCCCCGGAATGATCAACTTGTGCCACTTGCGCCAGCCCGTCAGTCCCACATCCGCGCACATCTCCCGCAGGTCCGTCGGGATACTCTGCGCCCCCGCAATCGAATTAAACAGGATGTACCACTGGGACCCCAGGGCCATCAGCAAAATACTCCCCCAACCCAGGGGAATCCCCGTGCGGATAAAAAACAGCGTAGCAAAGGGGAAGATGAAATTAGCCGGGAACGCCGCCAGAAACTGCACCACCGGTTGCAACAACCGGGCTAGCCGAGGTTGAAACCCAATCGCTACCCCCACCGGCGTCCAAATCAGCGTGGCTACCACCAGCAGCACTACCACCCGCCCCAGGGTTATCAAGCCCAGCTCAAACGCCTCGACCACCTCCCCCACCCCCACCGTCCGCACCACAAAATGCACCCCCCACGCCAGCAACAGTCCAGTTAACAGCAATAGCACCGCGTTATACAGCCGGTCTTTGGGCGTTTCGGTTTCCGGATACAGCGGCGGCAGGGGCAACAGGGCCGTCACCCGGCACAGGAGCAAATTCATCCGGTCGCCGACTGGCGCCAGGGTCTGTCCCAGCAAGCGGGGCAACCGGGCCGTTTGGATCAAGTCATACACCCAGGACTCCGGTGCCTCGGCTGCCGCACTCTGCTCCATGCGAAACTTATCCGCCCAGGCAATCAGGGGTCGCCAGAACAACTGATCCACCAGCACAATCACCGCAGCAATCGTCACCACCGCCCACCCCATCGCCCCCAAATCCTGAGCCGCAATCGCCGCCGCCACATAGGACCCCAGCCCCGGCAGGGTGTACTCCTGGTTGAGCACACTGATGGCCTCGCTTTCGGTGACAAAAAACCACCCCCCCCCAAAACTCATCATCGCGTTCCAGACCAAGCCCAGCATGGCCGACGGCACCTCCAATTGCACAAACCGTTGCCAGCGGGACAACCCGTACAGTGTCGCTGCCTCCTGCAACTCCTGGGGAATCGTGCGCAGGGAATGGTAGAAAGAAAACGTCATATTCCAGACCTGGCCGGTGAAGATGGCAAACACCGACGCCGCCTCCAGCCCCAGCAAACTGCCCGGAAACAGGGCAATAAACGCCGTTACGGTAATCGCCAAAAACCCCAGCACCGGCACCGACTGCAACACATCCAGCAACGGGATCATCACCCGTTCCGCCCGGCGACTGTGGGCCGCGATATAGCCATAGATAAACGTAAAAACGGTTGAGAAAAACAGGGCCACGAACATGCGCAGCGTCGAGCGGGCGGCGTAATAGGGCAGATTACGGGGGTCCAAGTCCACCGTCGGCACCTGCACCGGCGGGTGAAACGCCTCCAGCGCCCCCAAACCCACCCGTGCAATCCCGGCCAGGAGCACCAGCGTTCCTAGAATGACCACCCCATCCGCCAGGCTAAAGGGCATCCGGCGCAGGACCTCGGGACTTGGGTATGTGCGGGCCATGACTTTGCCACCTTTGGGCCAATCCCCTTCTACCATACCATTGGGATTCACCCACCGAGTAACTGCCCAGCCCAGGATTGCAGCCGTATCCCGAGGAGCATGACTCAAATTTTCCGCCCGACTACCGGCAATTTGGGGGCGCCCCACCGCCTGTTATTATCGAGCTAAGGGTTCCTTCACCGTCAGGAAACCAACATCTCTAGAACAACTTTTAGCCCTGCTGGAGACCGAACCGGCCAGCGAATTCATCAACGGACAATTGATGCCAAAACCTCTGCCCCAGGGGGATTATTACAAAGCTGGTTAGTTGCCATCATGAACCAAGTGGCCCAACCAAGCCGAATTGCCCTGGCCTTCCCAGAACTACGTTGCCTCTTCGGTGGGGATGTTTTTGTTCCCAACATCGCTGTTTTTCGTTGGGAACGCATCCCGCATCTGCCGTTCAGGCAAACTGCCAACCCCTTTGATTTACCCGGGCTGGGTGATTGCAATCCTCTCGCCAGACCAGAACCATTCAAGTGCGCCCAGCAGGGTACAGAACTGGGCTGGTTAGTGGATGTAACCGATGAAGGCATCCTGACCATTGATTAGGGAGCGCCACCTTACTGAACTTACCGGCGATGCTCCTTCGCCCGTGCTGCCGGGATTGGTATTGACACCGGCCCAGGTCTTCCATTGGCTCCCCTTGGCTTACCCCCCCTACAGTACCCCTGCCTGGGGCAAAAGGGTCAAGGTCTCAACCGTCGCTTCCGGCGGCAATTCCACCACCTGCCGAATCGTTTGGGCCACCACCTGGGGCGACATCATCCCCTTGCGGTCAAACTGGGCCGGCACCGTATCCCAAATCGCCGTATCCACCGCCCCCGGACACAGGGCACATACCCGAATCCCGTAGGCCCGTTCCTCCTGTGCCAGGGTATGGGACAGGGCCATTAGGCCGTGCTTGCTGACACAGTAGGCCCCCCACTGGGGAAACACCTGCTGCCCGGCAATGGACACCACATTTACAATCGTGCCGCTGCCGGCTGCCCGCATGGTCGGCAACACCCCCTGGATACACTGAAACGCCGCCGTCAGATTCACCGTCAACACCTGCTCCCACACACTCAAGGGAGTATCCGCCAAGTTTCCCAAGTGGGCAATCCCCGCATTGTTCACCAGCAGATCGCACCCCCCCAGGGCCTGTACCACCCGCTGCATCAAAGGCACCAGCTCTCCCACCTGACTCATGTCCTGGGGAAACACATAAGCTTGGCGACCTAATTCCTGAATCTCGTGGGCCAGGTGCACCAGCTCCAGCTCCGACCGGGCAATCAAAGCCACATCCCAGCCGTGCTGGGCCAACTCCAACGCCGTCGCCCGCCCGATCCCCCGGGACGCTCCGGTAATGACCGCCCGCTTAGCCGCCATCGATCACCACCCCCATGCGCCGGAACTTGTCGTAGCGCTGGCGACACAAAGTCGGCCCATCCAACTCCCGCAGGTAAGCGAGATTATCCAGCAACGCCCGCTTCAAGGTTTCCGCCGCTTGCACCGGGTCCGCGTGGGCCGCCCCCAAGGGTTCCGGCAGAATTTGGTCAATCACCCCCAACGCCAGCAGGTCCTGGGCCGTGAGTTTTAGGGCTTGGGCCGCTTTGGCTGCCTGGGAACTGTCTTTCCAGAGGATCGCCGCGCACCCCTCTGGCGAAATCACCGAATAGATCGCATGTTCAAACATCAAAATCCGGTCTCCCACGCCAATGGCCAAAGCCCCCCCAGACCCCCCTTCGCCGATCACCACACAAATAATCGGCACCTCCAACGTAAACATCACCTGCAAATTCACAGCGATCGCTTCCCCCTGGCCCAGGCGTTCCGCCTCCACCCCCGGATAAGCCCCCGGCGTATCGATCAGGGTGATGATGGGCAGGCCAAAACGGTGGGCATGTTGCATCAGCCGCAGCGCCTTGCGGTATCCCCCCGGCGACGCCATGCCGAAATTGCGGGCCACATTTTCCTTCGTATCCCGCCCTTTTTGGTGCCCCAGGATCATCACCGGCTGCCCGTCAATGCGACCGATTCCCCCCACCAGAGCCGGATCATCACTGCCACAGCGGTCCCCGTGCAACTCGAGCCACTCATCGGTAATGGCCTGGATATAGTCCAGGGTCGTGGGTCGGCGGGGATGGCGTGCCACCTTCACCCGTTGCTCCGGCGTTAGGCGACTAAAAATTTCCTGGCGCAGCTGGCGGTAGTTATTCACCAATTGGGCCACCCGGTCAGAAACATCCACCCCACTTTCTTGAGCCATTTGTTCGATCTGGCGAATGCGCTGTTCCATTTCCACCAGGGGCCGCTCAAAGTCCAAGATCACCGGTTTCCGTTCCGACATAGCCATGGGCCGACCTGCTCACCACGATTGTGCCATAGATTGCTGCCAGAACTGCCACACCGCCCAGGCCATGGTGACCACCCCCGTCAAAATGGCCTGCTCATCCACAGCGAATTTGGGGTGATGCAGACTGTAGTAGGGCTGGCCTGCTATAGCCGTCCCCAGGCGAAACATGGTCCCCGGCACCTTTTCCAGGTACAGGGCAAAATCCTCCGCCCCCAAGGACGGCTCGTTGAGAATCTGCACCCGTTCGGCACCCAGGGCACCGCGGGCCGCCTGTTCCACCAACTGGGTCAACGCCGGGTCGTTATAGACCCCCGGTACCCCCGCTTTGTAATTCAGGACATAACGCGCCCGGTAGGTCTCACAGGTCTGGCGCACGATGTTTTCGATCCACTGGGGCAACTGCTCCCGGGTCTCCGGATGCAAGGAGCGCACCGTCCCCCACAGGCGTACCTGGTCGGCAATCACGTTGGGCGCCCGCCCCCCCAGCACCTTGCCAATGGTCAGCACCACCGGTCGCAGAGGATTCTGGGTGCGACTAATCGCCTGCTGCAACTGGGTAATCACCTGCGCTGCAATCCAAACCGCATCAATGGCCTCGTGGGGTCGCGCCCCATGCCCCGACTCCCCCAGGATGGTCAAGTCCAGCTCATCCGCCGCCGCCGTCAACGCCCCGTAGCGCACCCCGACGACCCCCCCCGGCAGGCTTGGCCAGACATGCAACCCCAGGATCGCCGTCACATCTGTCAGCGCCCCATCCTGGATCATCCAGCGCGCCCCCTGGGCCGTCTCCTCCGCCGGTTGAAACAAAAACCGTACCCGTCCCGGCAGGGGCACCTCCAGGCGCGACAGCACCATCGCCGTCCCCAGGGCCACCGCCGTATGGACATCATGGCCGCAGGCGTGCATCACCCCCGCCACCCGCGAGCGGTACTCCAGCTCCGTTTGCTCCTGGATCGGCAGCGCATCCAAATCCGCCCGTACCGCCAGCAGGGGCGTGTCCGCCGTCCCCCAATCCGCCAGCACCCCCGTTTTGCCCACCGCCTCCCGCACCGTCAGCCCGCAGGATGACAGCACCCCCGCGACATAAGCTGATGTCTGCCACTCCTGACCACTCAATTCCGGGAAGCTGTGGATGTGGCGCCGGATTTCTACCAACCGGGGATAGACCGCCCGGGCACTGGCCCAAATCCCTTCTAGAACCGACTTAGCCGACGGGATAGACACTCACCTTCTGCCGATGCTTCCCCCGCCGTTCAAAGCGCACCACCCCATCAATCAAGGCAAACAGGGTGTAGTCCTTGCCCACCCCCACGTTCAACCCCGGATGAAACGTCGTCCCCCGTTGCCGCACCAGGATATTGCCGGCGCGTACGAACTCACCCCCGAAACGCTTGACCCCCAAGCGCTGGGCATTGGAATCCCGTCCGTTGCGGGTACTACCACTCCCTTTTTTATGGGCCATCGCTCACCTCTAACCAACCACACAAACCTAAGCCGCCGTCGCCACCGTTTCCTTTTCCTGGCTGGGCACACCAAACTCCCGGTCCCCCACCACAATCTTTTCTACCAGAATACGCGTCAACTCTTGCCGGTGGCCCGTCTTTTTGCGGGTCTTCTTTTTAGGGCGCATCTTGTAAACGATGAGCTTGGGACCCCGTCGCGCCTCCAACACCCGAGCCTCTACCCGCGCCTGGGGCACCGTCGGCTGGCCGATTTGCACCTCCCCCCCACAGTGGACCAGCAACACCTCCTCCAACGTCACAGGGGCGTCCTTTGGCAAACCCAAGGAATTCACGTCATAGAACCGGCCCGGCTCCATCCAAAACTGCTTACCCCCAACCGCCACAATCGCGTAGTTGCTGTCCATGCTCCTTATTTTGACAACGCAGACGTATATTATACTTTGGGGAGCAGGCAGTGGTCAAGGTCATGACCCGGGACCGGATTGTGCCGACAGCGCTCGAGGGGGAATTGCGCCGGTCATATTTAGCCTATGCCCTGAGTGTACTGGTGGGGCGGGCCTTGCCGGACGGTCGGGACGGTCTCAAACCCGTGCAGCGGCGGATTTTATATGCCCTGTGGCAGATGGGGTTAACCGCACAGCGCCCCCACCGCAAAAGCGCCCGGATTGTCGGGGAAGTCCTGGGGAAGTACCATCCCCATGGCGACCAGGCGGTGTACGGCGCCTTAGTGCGTTTGGCCCAGGACTTTCACTGCCGCTATCCCCTGATTGACGGTCAGGGCAATTTCGGTTCGTTGGACAACGACCCGGCTGCTGCCATGCGCTACACCGAAGCCCGGCTCTCGGCCTTTGCCGAACAAGTGCTCTTTCGCGACCTACACCCGGCAACCGTGGACTTTCGGGAGAACTTTGACGGTAGCGAAACCGAACCCCAGGTGTTACCGGCCCAATTGCCCTTGCTGTTGCTCAACGGCTGTAGCGGCATTGCCGTAGGGATGGCCACCCAGATACCTCCCCACCACGCCGGCGAGGTGATTGAGGCCCTGCTGCAACTGATTGACTATCCCCACTTAAGCGACGAGCGGTTGTATTACTGTATTCCGGCCCCCGATTTCCCCACCGGCGGCGAAGTAGTTGACCCGCAAGCCATCCGTCGCGTCTATCGCACAGGCAAAGGGGCCATCACCCTGCGGGGCACCTGGCGGCGGGAAACCCAAGGGCGGGGCAAGCGGGCCAGGGAAACCCTTGTCATCACCGCATTGCCCTACGGCGTGGCCAAGGCGGACTGGATCCAGCGCACGGCCGAGTTACTGCACCAGGGGCGCCTAGAGGGGATTGCCGACCTGCGGGATGAAAGCGACCGGGAGGGCCTGCGCATCGTCCTTACGGTCAAACCCGGCTACGACCCCGAGCAGGTGGTCCAGCAGTTGTACGCCCAAACGCCCCTGCAGACCCAATTCCACGCCAGTTTTCTGGCGCTTCTGGACGGGCGACCCCAGCAGTGCTCCCTGCGGCGCTGGTTGCAGCAGTTTTTGCAGTTTCGGGAACAGACCCTGCAGCGGCTGTACCGCTACCAACACCAGCAGGTCAGCCACGACATTCAACGGCTCACAGCCCTGCAGCGGGCCATGACCCATCTGGCGGTGGTGTTTCAGGTCTTGCAGGATGCCCCCAACCTGGACCAGGCCCGGCAGCAGTTGATGCAACAGTTGGGATTGACGGCTGACCAGGCAGAAATGATACTTTCTACCCCCTTGAAACATCTGACTCGTTTAGAAGCGCAAGCCCTAGAAACCCAACTGCGCCAGCTTCAGCAGGAGCAACAGCGTTTAGCCCATCTCCAACAGGACCGCCAGGCCCGATTGCAGGAACTGAAACGCCAACTGCGTCAGTTACAGCGGCAATGGGGCCGAGAACCCCGGCGCACCCGCATCGTGGTCCCGGAGACGCCTCCGCCAGAACCCCTTACACTCCGATTGCGAGCCAGTGGCCGGTGGCAACGGCTGGATGAGGGCAGCGCACGCCAGTTATCGCTGGATTTATCGGCTACCACCGACGACCCCCTCCTGTGGCAGGGCACCTTGCACCCCCAGCAGCGGCTTCTGTTGTTTGGGCGAAGCGGAGGCGTGCAGGTGTTTACCGTACAGGACTTCGTCGGGGGCGAACCCGGGCAAGACTGGCGGGCGGAGGTGGACTGGGATGGGGGACTACCGCCGCTGCTCATTTCTCCAGAAACGGCAGCGGTGTGGTTGGTCAGTCGGGGGGGCTATGGCACGGTTATGGCGACGGGCGACTTGTGGCAAGGCACATGGGGATTTCCCGCTGATGACGCCCTATTAGCTGTGGGGATATGGCAAGAGCAACAAACCCTCTGGTTGGTCAGCAACCAGGGACGCTTCTGGTCCTGCCCACTTCCCCGGCGCAGCCACGGCAGACGTCTGGTGCGCCTGACCCCAAATGAAATGTTGGTGGGCGCTGTGCCAGCAGATAGCTCAGGCCCCATACACATCGTGACAGCCAGTGGCGTACTCCAGCCCTTGCACCCCCAGCCCCCCCCACCGAGCACTGACCCCTGGGTGAGTCTAGTTCAAGGCAGCGACCCCTTTTACGGCTATACCGACCGCCACCGTTGGGTGCGACTCGACACGCAACCCCTGGTCGGCGAAACCCTGTTGCGGGTGGTCCCTAGGGCTGGCGCGTGACCTGGTTGTTGAAACCCGTGTTGCTGATCACCGGCGGGCGGTTATTGACGCCGTTGCGGTAGGTCACCCGGTTCATCGTCCCCGTCACCACAATCCGCTCCACCTGGTTGAGGTTAACCGTGTTGCCTGCACCGGTAATTTCCACCTGCTTGCACATCCCCCGCAGCGTGACGGTGGTGTTGGCCGCGTCAATGGTCACATTGCGACCGTTGCCACAATCATGGGTGGCATTCCCCCCAAATCCAGAAATGGTGATGGGCGCCGGCTGACTATACCCCGGTGCCACAAAAGCAATAGCCACCAGCACCACCCCCCCAAGAAAACCATACTTCTGCATACCCCCACCCTCCATAACCATATAACTAGGACGTGATAAAAATATCAGCCCAGGGTCTTTTCTGTCAAGGTGTTGACAAATCCGCCGGCGGGGTAGGGCTGAATTGCAGCAGCTCAAGCAAACCCCAAAATTCACGGATAATCTAGGATTTTTTTCAACCGGGCGATTTGGGTGGGGCTAAAACCGGCCCGCGCCAAGTCGTCCATCCCCGCCGCCTGGCCATACCAGGGGTCAAGGGCCATGGCCCGTTGGAATACGGCGCGCGCCTGGGGAATTTGGTTCTGCGCCAGATAACTCACGGCCTGAGCCAGGAGAGGGTGGGGATTGTGAGGTTCCCACTTTTGGGCTTGGGTCTGGGCGGCGATGGCTTCCTGGTAGCGTCCCTGCCGGTCTAGGCTCAAACCCAAGTTGTACCAGGCGGTGCCGTTGCGGGGGTCCAGTCGGAGGACGGCGCGGGTGCTGGCTTCAGCCTGGTGGGGCCGGTTGAGGAACAGATACACCACTCCCAAGGCGTTGTGGGCTTCCAGGTTTTTGGGGTCGAGACGTAAAGCCTGCCGGAGCCACTGCACTGCCACCAAGTGATTGCCGCTGCGATGTTCCGCCCAACCCCGCAAAACCCACCCCGGCGCATACTGGGGTTGTAAAGCGGTGGCCCGGGCTTGCACCTGTGCAGCTTCGGTCCAGCGCCCCAACCGTCCTAAGGCCACCCCCAACCCCCGCCAGGCCCCTGCCATCTGCGGATTGAGCCGGAGCGCCTCTTGGAACTCCTGAACGGCCTTGACATTTTCATGGCGCCCCAGGGAGCGGGTGGCCTGCTGGAATTTGCGCTGGGCTTCAAGATGATTAGGTTGGGCCAGGGCCAGGGGTGACCCCAACATCGCGCCAACTACTACCCATGTCCAACACCATCGCATCAGCAGCCAGAGGCCAAACCACCACCTAACCATCCTAGCGGTTGCGGCTATCCCCAAAATCACGTTAACCTATCAGACGGAGGCGGTGCGCCGAAACTTCAGGGCCGATTTTCGCGTCTAACTGGTAGGCGTTCATCCCACGACAGCCTATGAAAGCATCAGCACTGGTTATGCCACTTCTGACGCTCACCCTGACCACGACGCCACCCCTGCTCGGAATAACCCCTGGTGCTGCCCAATCCCGTTTTCCTACGGAAGAGCAGGTCAGTATTGATGTCTATCGCAGGGCCAGTCCGGCGGTGGTGACCATTCGCGCGGGCAACGGCAATGGTTCGGGCACCATCATCAGCCCCGAAGGTCTAGTGCTCACGGGTGAACATGTGGTGCGGGGCTTTCGCACGGTACAGGTGATCACCAGTACGGGGGCGCGCTACCGGGGTTGGGTGATTGCCACGGACCGGCAACGAGATTTGGCGCTGGTGCGGTTAGAGGGGGTGCAAGGACGACTGCCTACGGTGCCCCTGGCCAATGCGGATGGGATTCAGGTGGGGCAGCGGGTATTTGCCATCGGTAGCCCCTTTGGGTTGTCGGGCACCTTGACGACGGGGATTCTCAGTCGGATTGCCCCCAACGGCGACCTGCAAACGGATGCGGCCATTAATCCGGGCAACTCCGGTGGGCCATTGCTCAACTCCCGGGGGGAACTGATTGGGGTGAATCGCGCCATTTTGAACCCGGCGGGCATCGGGGCGAATATCGGTATTGGGTTTGCCACCAGCATCCTGAACGCGCGGGACTTTATCGCCCAGAACCGCAACAACCCCATTCCCCCCGTGGCGGCGCAACCGGCACCCCAGACCCCAACGCCGGGATTTCGTCTCGGGATTGCCGTGGACCCGGAAACCTTGGTGATTCAGGAGGTGGAACCCAATTCGCCGGCGGCTTGGATCGGGTTGCGACCGGGGGACCGTATCCTGGCCCTCAACGGTCGGCCTTTGGAGAACCCGGAGGAGTTGCGAGCCTTTTTGCAGCGGCGACCCCGGGCGATGTGGTTAACGGTGGCGCGCCAGGGCCGGATTGCCAACGTGGTGGTCCAGTTCTAGGTTATGGTGACGGCCACGCCCATCCGCCAGGTGTTGACCCAAACGCCGCCCCAGACGTCGGTGCTGGTCCAGGGGTGGGTGCGCACGCGCCGGGACCTGAAGGACCTATGTTTCCTGGAACTGAACGACGGCAGTTGCTTGGCCAATTTGCAGGTGCTGGTGCCCAAGGACTCGCCGGTGTACTCGGTGGCGGTGGGGTTGCATACGGGGTCAGCGGTGGCGGTGCAGGGGTTGCTGGTGGCTTCGCCGGCCAAGGGACAGCAGGTGGAGTTGCAGGCGGAAACCATCACGGTCTATGGGGACGCGGACCCGGAGACCTACCCCCTGCAAAAGAAACGTCATTCCTTTGAGTTCCTGCGCACGATTGCCCACCTGCGCCCCCGCACCAACACCTTTGGGGCCATTGCCCGGATTCGCAACCACTGTGCCATGGCGGTGCACCGTTTTTTCCAGGAGCGGGGGTTTGTCTGGGTGCATACGCCCATCCTGACAGCGAGCGATTGTGAGGGGGCCGGTGAACTGTTTACGGTGACCAGCTTGCCTTTGCACCAGTTGCCCCGCAACGACCAGGGGGAGATTGATTTTGGCCAGGATTTTTTTGGGCGGCGGGCCTATTTGACGGTAAGTGGGCAATTGGAGGCAGAGATCATGGCGACGGCCCTTACCAAGGTCTATACCTTTGGCCCCACGTTTCGGGCGGAAAACTCCAACACCTCCCGCCATCTGGCCGAGTTCTGGATGATTGAGCCGGAGGTGGCTTTTTGTGACCTGGCAGGGGATATGGATTTGGCGGAGGCCTTTTTGCAATATGTGTTTCGCTATGTGCTTGAGCAGGATTTACCGGATTTGGAATTTTTCCAGCAGCGCATTGAGCCAACGGTTTTAACAGTGGCCGAGCAGATGGCGGAACAGCCCTTTGAACGCCTAAGTTACACGGAAGCTATCCACCATCTGCAAAAGTCGGGCAAGAACTTCACCTATCCGGTTGCATGGGGATTGGATTTGCAGTCAGAGCACGAGCGCTATTTGGCGGAGGAACTGTGTAAAAAACCGGTGATCGTGTACGACTATCCCAAGGAGATCAAAGCTTTTTACATGCGCTTGAATGATGACGAAAAAACGGTGGCGGCGATGGATGTGCTGGTGCCGCGGGTGGGGGAATTGATTGGGGGTTCCCAGCGGGAGGAGCGCTACGACGTGTTGTGCCAGCGCATGGAAACCCTGGGGCTGGACCTGGCCAATTACTGGTGGTATTTGGATTTGCGGCGCTATGGCACGGTGCCCCATGCGGGGTTTGGGTTGGGGTTTGAGCGGCTGATTCAGTTTATGACGGGGATGGGCAATATCCGGGATGTGATTCCTTTTCCCCGCACCCCTGATGGGATTGATTTCTAGTTGGCCGAGGGCGGTGGGCAGGACAGCCAGGCATCTGGGGAGGTGGTTTCCGCCCAGTTGGACAGCGCCAGGACCATCTGGTCAATCCCTTGCCGGAGAACGCTGGCCGGCTGTTCGGATTGGTTGACCAGGATGGCAAAGACTAGACCGGGACCGCGGCGGGGTTGCAGATAACCAGCGAGGGCCGCCACCCCCGTTAAAGTGCCGGTCTTGGCCTGGAGGTTGAGGTCGCTCTGGGGATAACGCCAACGCAGGGTTCCGGGAAGGCCCGGCGCAGCGAGGGAATCGCGGTACACTGGGGAAGCGGCCATCGCCTGTAACGTTTGCACCAGCGCCAGGGGAGTGATGCGGTTGTGGCGGGATAAACCGGAACCATCGGCTTGCCGAATGCCGCTAACATCCACGCCCAGCCGTCTGAGCACCTTTTGCACCGTCTGTATCCCGGCCAGGTCGCTGGGGAGGTCCGGTTGCCGCAGGGCGCCCACATGACGCAACAGCGCTTCCGCGTACAAATTATCGCTGCTGCGGTTGATGGGGATGAGCAACTGGGCCAAGGGGGGAGAGGTCAGGGTGGCAACCGCTTCCCCCACCTGGGCTGGCAGGGGCGGTGGGGCAAGGACAATTTTTTGGGTGGGAAACAGGTGAGTCAGGGTCTGCACCAGATACCGGTCCGTATCGAGGATGGGTACAGTGAAAGTCGGCGACCGACTGGCCACATCCCCCCGGATATGCAATTGCGGCAAACCCGGCGGTATCCACAGGTGAATGGGTTGCAGCGGTTGGTTGGTGCTGCGGGTGCGGTTGACCACCTGCCAGTGCTGCCGAACTAAAGGATCGGCCCACACCAGTTGCGCCGGTTGGCCTGCCCCTTGCGCCACCAACCAAAAACGGGCTTCGTTGCGGTTGAGAATCAGGCTGTTAATGGGCACGATGTCGGTGTTGACCAGGTCTTGCCATTCCCACTGGTCGTTGAAGGTGGGTCCCCGAAAAAAGCCCGTATGGATGACCACCATATCCAGGTTCTGCCGTTGCGGGGGGGGAATTTGCTGCACCAGTTGTTGCAGTTTGGCGGTGGTGAGGGTGGGGTCACCCTGGCCGACTAAATGCAGGCGTCGTCCTTGCCGGTAAAAGCTCGTCCGTAGGCGGTGCTCAGGTCCCAGTTCCACCAGGGCAGCGGCAGTGGTCAGCAGTTTGGTGGTCGAAGCGGGTGTAAAAAATTGCCGGCTCTGATGCTCATATAGAGTGCGGGGTGGGTTCTCCTGGGTTTGCACCAAAATCCCCCAGTGGGCCCGCTGATAGGCCGGTTGCTGGCGCATCTGGTCCAGCTGTTGGGCCAAAGGGCTATAGCACAGTTGCACTGCTGTCGGGGCTTGGGCCAGTAACACCACCGGCGTACCGCAAAGGTCCAGTTCTGTATCTTAAACCTTTCTTGCCCAACCCCCCTCACCTTGCCAGTGACGACGTAGAATTGATATGGTAGGTAGTTGCCAACGGCGGCTGTAGCCAAGTGGTTAAGGCAGAGGATTGTGGCTCCTCCATCCGCGGGTTCGAATCCCGTCAGTCGCCCTACTTAGCAGGGTGTATCCACTAGGCATTTGAGCCCCAAAATCCAGAGGATTTTCCCCTCGATCAACCCCAGTTCCCGTTGATGGCTCAGGGGTTCGGCCTCAAAACGCTGGTACACCTGGGTCAGATGTTCCAGTTCCACCACCGCCTGCTGGACCGCCGCTTCATCCAGGTATAAATCCATCAACACGGCGTCTAAATCGGATGTGGTCGTAATCTCTGGACCGGCACCACTGACTAAAACCGATTTTAACTGCCCCCGGTACTTGCTCAGAATCTTGCGAATCACATACTTACACCAGACAGATAACCTGTTCATCTGCCCCACCCTATCACGCCATCTTCTATGCAAATTTTAGATTGATTTAACAATCAAAATGTCACAATCTTTACAAAATTTGATGGTTTTTTGGCCACATAAAAACAGCCCTCTCTGCAGGCAATCCTGCCAAGTCTGGGATGCTATTCACCCAGCATTTCTGCCGTTAATTCCACAATGGGACGCACCAGGGCAAACTCCTGCGGCGTCAGTTTTTCCTTTAACACTTCCCCCAGGACGGTGTAGG
Organism: Gloeomargarita sp. SRBZ-1_bins_9; assembly: GCA_039794565.1. Lineage (NCBI taxonomy): Bacteria > Bacillati > Cyanobacteriota > Cyanophyceae > Gloeomargaritales > Gloeomargaritaceae > Gloeomargarita > Gloeomargarita sp. SRBZ-1_bins_9. Next base: position 21,789 of record JAUQVX010000013.1, read on the forward strand.
TTTGCCGGGCTGCCGTTTGGTCTTGAAACGAACGGGCAATGGTTTGTAACCAGCACAGCAGGCGCTGTTTGTAGGCCGTTAAGTCCCCCGTCAACAACGTGGCGCCAATATACCGGAGAACATCCGCCCGGTCCCGCCGACAAAGGGCGCTCATATCCCGCTGCCCCTTGTAGAAAAACCGAGGGGATTGTTGCAATAATCGCCGCTCCACCTCCTGGAGAATCGCCTCCGCTGCCGCCTGAATCTTGCTGTAGGCGCTGAGGCGGTGTCGTAGTTGACCTAGGTAGGTCTGCACCGGTTGCCATTCTTCCGGGGTGAGGTAGCGGCCGTCGGCCTTGAGTGTCAGTTGCTGCAATTGGGTCCACATGGTGGTCTGCCTCCTTCAGTCCGATAGAAAACCTGCTTCCCGCGTCCGTTGGAGATACTCGCTGACCTGGATACGGGTGGTGCGCAGTTGGTCCACGATGGAACGGGTAATCAGCTTGCCGGTCTCCACCAGCACTTCGCCGGTCAGGGGATGCACCAGGTCCTGTTCCGTGCGTCGGCCAATCAGAGCTTCGATGTCTTCCATCACATCCAGATACATCCCCGGCGGCACCCGCACGACAATGTCATCCCCTAGAACCTTGGTTTGGCAGGCCAAGCGGGAGTGGGGTTGGGCGGTGGTCACCATGGCCAGGGTGCGCTCCTCCCGCCGGTTTTTGGGACTCAACCGGTCCATCCCCCGTTCGATGTACACATGACAGGTGGCGCACATCCCCCGGCGACCACACTCCTGGAGCACGTGTAACCCCTGCTCCACCAGAGCCTCAATCAGGGATTGCCCATGCTCGAGCTGAACCGTGACCCCAATCGGCTCCAAATGCACCCGCCAGCCCATCGGTTACTCCCCCAGCCGGGCCAAGATGGTCGCCGCCTCCATCCCAGCTGCCACCTGCTCCCGGACCGTCTCCAAACGCTCTGGTAGGCCGATGAGATATTGGTTTGCCGGTTGGCCCTGAGACATGCAGGCAATGGCTACGCAGGCGACTTCCCGTCCGGTCAACTGCTGAAACAGGGTTTCTAGCACACCCATCTCCACATGGACATTGCCCCAGGGGGAGTTTTCCACCTGCCCATGGATCAAGCCCTGGGGCCGGTAGCGCCAATCCAACGTCAACCGCCCCCAACCATGCACCTGCCAGCAGCGGGTTAGGCAGTACACCAGCTCCTGCATGGTGAGTTCACCAATCGGTTTGCCGTAGTACTCCGCCAATTCCTCTGCCAGCCGGGCAAACAAGTGCCGTCCCCAGTGCCGGCCCCAGCGCTGGAGCACCAAAGGCGACGCCTTGCCAATTTCCCGCTCCAGACCCCGGTAAATCCCCTGCACCAGCCACTGGGGAATCGCCAACAAACGATTACCCCGCCGATTACTCAGGGTGCCCAGCTCCACATCCCCCTGCACATAAGCCCCCGGCGCAAAGTAATCCCCCGGCACCGGCTGTTCCAACAACGCGTTGATGTCCATGGCTTTGGCCTCCTTTTACCCCTGGCACAGGCAACGGCGCGCTTGCTCCCAGTAGGGCATCAGCAACGACCAATCCTGGGGACTCCCCAAGACCGTTTTCAATTGGGCCTCCAGCAACTGGGCGACTGTGGAGTGTAACTCCTGCCGGGGACGCGACCGCAGCCACTGCCCCACCCGCTGATCAAAAAACACTGGGTCATCGAGCACCATGGCCAGGGCGGCCCCCCGCAACGCCCCCACCCAATCCCGCAGTACCCTCGTCAGGGTGACTTCATCCATGGGGGGCAGTTGCCGCGCCACCGGGCGAAAGACATCGGCCTCCCGGGTGCGCAGTCGCTCATAAACCGCTAACCGCGACCCCATGCCCTGGAGCTGCTGCCACAACTGCTGTTGCTCCTCCGGTTGCAAATACCGCTGTTCCGCCGTGTGGAGCAAAGTCAATACGGTTGCGTTCATGGCTTTAGGCCTCCAACAACGCCATCCATTCCGCCAGGGTCGGTACAGTTATGGTGCTGGCCAGCGCCTCAGATACCCCTCCCTGCCAGGGCCATTGTTGCCAGAACTGGGCCACCGTTAGGTGCAAGTCCACGCTCGGGGTGGGATGCCCCTTGGCCGGCGCGACCCCCTGCCAGGGAAAGTCCTGGAAAAACAACCGCACCGGCAGTGTCAGATCGTCGTGCATACCGCCTGCCCTCCGGCCAGTCGTTTTTCGATGTCGCGCACCCCCAGGCCCTGGTTGACCCAGCCGTACACCGGTTGAATCGCCGCTGCCTTGCCCACCACAAACCGGCAGTAGGTCGCCCCCAAGGAGTAGCACTGGATTTCCGCGCACTCCAGGGTCTGCTGCACCAGATAGCTCAAGAAACCGGCAAACAACCCCGCGTACAGGTGACACACCGGTTTCCCCACCACCCCCAGCGTGCGGGCAATCGCCGAATCGAAGATGTTGAGCAGCAAAAACCCCTGCTTTTGCAGCGACAGGTCAATTTCCCAGCGCCCCCAACCTTGAGCGGTAAACGGCCACCACCAGGTCTCTAACAAAAACAGCAAATTGGTCTGGCGTAAGGGGCGTTGAAATTCCTCACTAAACCAGCCCGCAAAGGCCTGGCCATCCAACTCCCCCCACTGCCGCCCCATTTGGTAGAGCACCACCGGCGCCGCATCCCCCACCTCCTCCGCCAGCCCATCCATAAACGCCGTAATCAGGTCCTCACTGGCAAAAAAATTCACCGCCCCGTTCCAATCCGTAACCGTTCCCCGGGCCAAATCCCAGCGGAAAAAGCTGTTCAGGTCATAGTGGTTGTGCCGCTTTTTATCCAACGCCGCCGTTTCCCACCACAGGGTGTTTTCCGGCAATAAACTTGCCGCCATTTGAGCCATAGCTTTATCCCCCTTGGACACAGGACAGGGACTGGGTAGAAAAATCACGGGGATACCTTTCCCGCTGCGATCAGAGGTCAATGGCCACCCCAATCTGACCGTCTTGGGCACCCGATGATCCAGTTAACCGTCTCATCAATAATGCCTGATTTTTCTATACAGAAATTCTAGAATTTATCCCCCCAACTGCGGGATTATTTGTAATATTTATCAAAGAAATGTGTAAACCTACGGAAATCAGCAAAGGGATAACCGGCAACCGGGGATTTTTTCGTAGCAGGCAGGACCCGCCACCAACCCAACGGCTGTGCTAACATGACCGGTGTAGCTATATCGTCCTGATACATGTTGGAGTTGGCGACGCTGGGGCTGTTGCGGCGGGAGCCGTTGCATGGGTATCGCTTGGTGAAGTTACTGGAGCTGCTCATGGGCAGTTGTATCAGTGTCAACTACGGGGCGATTTACCCTTTGTTGCGGCGGTTGGAGCGGCGGGGGGACATCACCAGTTTGTCGATTCAGCGGGGAGATGCAGGACCGAGCCGGGTGATTTACCAAATCACGCCCCAGGGCCGGGAGCGTTGGTTGCAGTTGATGTTGGCGGAGTACCGGGAAAGCTGGGTCAACAGTCGGGCGCGGTTTATGGTGATGTTGTGTTTTTTTGGGGACTTGACGCCTGGGCAGCGGCAAATGCTCTGGCAACGGCGTTTTGACCAGTGTCGGCGGCGCTTGGCCCAACTGCAGGCGGCAGAAACCCAGGCTCTATTCACGGACCCCTACCAACGGTTGGCCTTGGCGCGGGCGGTGGAGATGGTGCAGCAGGAGTTGACGTGGCTGGAGTCCTTGGCCCAACAGGAGCCGTTATCGCAGGTGCAGGCATGAGCAAACGGTTGGTGTGGCCCCGGCGGGGGTGGGTCTGGTGGGTGACGTTCTTAGCCGTCGCGGGTGTGGGTTGGTGGTTCTACAACCGATTTGTGCGGGTGTTTTTGGCCATTAGCCAGTTGCGTCCCCAGCCGACGCTGGTGGCTCTGACCCGGCCCCAGGTGGAAACGGTGGCGGAGACGTCGGAATTTGTGGCCCGGTTGGATTCCCGGCAGGCGGTGACGGTGCAGTCCCAGGTGAGCGGGCGGGTGGCGCGGGTGCTGGTGCAACCGGGGGCCAGGGTGCAGGCGGGACAGGTGCTGGTGCAACTGGATGACCAGGAACAGCAGGCCCAGGTGCAAAGCCAGCAGGCGGCGGTGGCCAATGCCCAGGCGGCGGTGCAGGCAGCCCAGCTCGATGTCCAGGCGGAACGGGCAACGTTACAGTCCTTGCAGGCGAATCAGCAGGCCCGGCAGGCGGATGTGGCCTTGGCTGGGCAGGAGGCGGAACGGTTCCGGCAACTGTTTCGGGAGGGGGTCATCAGTCGTCAGGAGCTGGACCGGCAGCTCAACCAGCAACAGGTGTCCCAGGCGCGGCTGCAGGAGGTCCAGGCTCAAATCCGCACCCAACAGGCGGCGATTGCCCGTGCCCAAGCCCGGCTGATACGTGCCCAGGCGGATTTGCAGCAAGCCCAGGCTAATCTGGCCCGCGCCCGCGCCAATCTGGCTTTCTACACCATCCGCGCGCCCTTTGCCGGGGAAGTGGGGGATGTGCCGGTGAAGGTGGGGGATGTGGTCAATGCCAACACGCCCCTTTTGACCCTGGCCGATAACCGCAACCTGGAGTTGAACCTGGACATTCCCCTGGAGCGAGCGGCAGATGTGCGCCTGGGGTTGCTGGTGGAACTGTTAGATGCCCAGGGCCAGGTGCGCCAACGGGGACAGATTACCTTCGTTTCGCCAACGGTCAACACCCAAAGCCAGACGGTGCAGGTTAAAGCGAATTTCGCCAATCCCCAGGGACAGTTGCGCAGTGACCAGTTTGTACGGGTGCGGGTGGTCTGGCGCGAACAACCGGGGGTGCTGGTGCCGGTGACAGCCATTTTGCGCCTGGGAGGGAAAGATTTTGTGTTTGTGGCCAAACCTTTTGCCCAGTCGGGGTGTGCTAGTGTGGTCTCCACCAGTCCCGGACCGCCCCCCCAAATCAAGGCCGATGAGTTGGTGGCCGTGCAGACGCCGGTGCAGTTGGGTAGAATTGTGGGGGATAAGCAAGAGGTGGTGACGGGACTGACGCCGAACGACCGTTTGGTGCCCACCGGTATTTTGCAGCTGAATCACTGCGCCTGGATTGCCGAAGCACGTCAACCGTCATCCCCCGATGGATCATGATTTTGTCCATCTCTAACTTTTTTATTCGTCGGCCGGTATTGGCCACGGTGTTGTCCCTGGTAGTGGTGATCCTTGGGGCGGCCTCCATTCCCACGCTGCCGGTGGCCCAGTACCCTAACATTACGCCGCCCCAGATTGTGGTGACGTCGCGCTATGTGGGGGCCAATGCCGAGGTGGTGGAATCCACGGTCACCAACCTCCTGGAGCGAGAACTTAACGGCATTCGGGGGGTGCGCTACATCAAATCCACCAGCGCCAATGACGGCACCAGTAACATTGCTTTGACGTTTGACCTAGGGCGGGATCAGGATGTGGCGGCCAATGAGGTGCAAAACCGGGTGGCGGCGGTGCGTTCCCGGTTGCCGGATGTGGTCAATCGCACGGGGATTCAGGTCAACAAGGCCAATAGCAGTTTCTTGCTGGCCATTGGGCTGTACGCGGAACCCGATGAGACGGGCCAGGACCGCTACGACGATGTGTACTTGAGTAACTACGCCGATCTGTATATCAACGACGCCCTCAAGCGCATCAAGGGCGTAGAGAGTGTACAGATTTTTGGGGAGCGGCAGTATGCCATGCGCATCTGGCTGGACCCCCTGAAGTTGGCGGCGCGCAACCTGACGCCCCAGGATGTGGTGCGGGCTATCCGCGAGCAGAATATCCAGGTGGGGGCGGGGCAAATTGGTCAACCGCCGGTGCCGCCGGGTCAGGAATACCAGTATGCGGTAATTGCCCGGGGCCGTCTCCAAAGCGCGGCGGAGTTTGGGAAGTTGGTGTTGCGCACGGAACCCAATGGGGCGCTGGTGCGGTTGCAGGATGTGGCGCGGGTGGAGTTGGGGGCGGAAAACTATAGTTCTCTGTTGCGTTTTACGTCCGAGGACCGGGTGACGCACCGGGGGGTGGGTTTGGGTATCCGCCAGGAACTTGGCAGCAATGCCCTGGAGGTGGCGCGGCAAGTGAAAGCCACCATGCAGGAGTTGCAAAAGGGTTTCCCGCCGGGCATGAAATACGAAATTGCCTTCGATACCACGGCGTTTGTGGAAGCTGGGACGCGGGAGGTGATCTTTTCTCTGATCCTGGCCATTGTTCTGGTCGTCGTCATCATCTTTTTGTTCCTGCAAAACTGGCGCTCAGCTCTGATTACCTGCATTGCTATCCCAGTGGCCTTGGTGGGGACGTTTATTTTTGTGAAGGTGTTTGATTTTTCCATCAATACCTTGACGCTGTTTGGGTTGACGTTGGCTACAGGGCTGGTGGTGGACGATGCTATTGTAATCGTTGAAGACATCACCAAACGCATTCAAGAGCAGGAAATGGCCCCGGTACCGGCAGCGATGGCTTCAATGGATGCGCTGTTCGGGGCGGTGATTGCCACTTCGGTGGTGTTGATTACGGTGTTTGTGCCGGTGGCGTTTTTACCAGGGACAACGGGGCAACTTTACCGGCAGTTTGCTCTGACCATCGCCTTTGCCATTACGATTTCCACGTTTAATGCCATTACCTTAACCCCAACGCTGGCTGCCCTGTTGATTCGCCCTAACCAGATGCCGGATCACTGGGTTTTTCGCAGTATCAATAACGGCATTACGGCCCTGCGGGAAAGATACGGCCAGGTGTTGCCCAAACTGGTGGCGCGCCGGTACTGGATTGTGGGTCTTTTTGCCGTTTTGCTGGTGGTCACTTATGGCTTTTACAACCTGATGCCCAAGGCCTTTTTGCCGGAGGAGGACCAGGGGTATTTCATTACGGTGGTGCGGGCGCCGGAGGGGGTGTCCCTGGAATATACGGAGCGGGTGCTGCAAAAGGTGGAAGACATTCTCAAGCAACGCCCGGAAGTACGGAATATCTTTGCGGTGGGAGGCTTTAGTTTCAGCGGGGCCACGCCGAATGTGGGGATTATTTTCACGACTTTGCGACCTTGGGAGGAGCGCCCCCGGCCGGAGCAATCGGTCAGCGGCATTATTGGGGGCTTTTTCCCGCCGCCGCCCCGGGGACTGTTTCCCCAATTTTTGGGTATCAAGGAGGCCACAGTGGTGCCCTTTGCGCCGCCAGCCATTCCGGGGGTGGGTAATTTTGGCGGGTTTGAGTTTCACCTGCAGGATCGGCTGGGTTTGGGGTTTCCAACCCTAGGGGAAACGCTGGATCAGTTTTTAACGGCCCTGCGCAACTACCCGGAGCCGGGGCGTCCGGCGGTGACCCGTTTACGGGCGGAATTCAGTGGTAATACGCCCCAGATTGAGGTGCAGGTCAACCGGGACCGGGCCAATGCCTTGGGAGTGAAAATCACGGATATTTTCGATACGTTGCAAACGTTTTTGGGTTCGACCTATGTGAATGACTTTGAGCAGTTCCAGCGCACCTATCGGGTGTATGTCCAGGCGGATGGGCCGTTTCGTACCAATCCTGAAAGCATCAACCAGTTTTATGTGCGCGGCGGCGATAACCAGATGATTCCCCTGGGGAACTTGGTGACGATCCGGCAGATCACCGCGCCCTCGGTCATTAGCCACTACAATTTGTTCCGGTCGGTGGAAATCAATGGGGTGGCCAGTCCGGGGCGGTCATCGGGACAAGCGATTCAGGCTCTAGAAACGGTGGCGCGCCAAGTTCTGCCCCGGGGGTTTGGCTTTGAGTGGTCGGGGCTGTCGCTGGAGGAGGTGGAATCGGCTGGACAGGCGGTGGGAATTTTTGCCCTGGGGGTGGTGTTTGTCTTTTTGACCCTGGCGGCTCAGTACGAAAATTATGTGGACCCCTTCATCATCATGCTGACGGTGCCATTGGCGGTGCTGGGGGCGTTGATCACGATCTTCTTGCGGGGCCTGACGGTGGATGTTTACACCCAAATCGGGTTGGTGATGCTCATCGGCATGGCCAGCAAAAACGCCATTTTGATCGTGGAGTTTGCCAACCAGTTGGTGGCGGAGGGGTTGAGTATTACCAAGGCGGCGATTGAAGCCTGCCAGGAACGGCTGCGCCCAATTCTCATGACGGCCTTATCCACCATCATTGGGGCATTGCCGTTGTGGATCGCCACGGGAGCGGGGGCGGCGGCACGGCGTTCTTTAGGAACCTGCATTATAGGGGGAATGGGCATCGCCAGCTTGCTGAGCCTGTTTGTGGTGCCCGTGCTGTACATCGTCATTAAAAGCCTGGAGGCCCGTTTCTGGAAGCGTTCCCCCGCAGACATGGCCTAGTCCTGGTATAATAGGGTTCTACGGGCGATTAGCACAGTGGTAGCGCACTTCCTTCACACGGAAGGGGTCACTGGTTCGAATCCAGTATCGCCCATATCAACGTTGATTCTCGTAGCGCTCGTAGGCCTGAACAATCCGTTGCACGAGGGGATGGCGCACCACATCAGCGGCAGTAAGATGGCAAAACCCAATCCCCGGTACACCTCGGAGCACTTGCAGGGCCACGTTTAATCCCGAATCCTCCCGGCGGCTGAGGTCCACTTGGGTGGTGTCGCCAGTAATCACCATCCGTGACCCAAAACCCAAACGGGTCAGCAGCATCTTCATTTGCCCGGCGGTGGTGTTTTGCGCCTCATCCAAGATAATAAAGGCCCGGTTGAGGGTCCGTCCCCGCATGTAGGCCAGGGGGGCCACCTCAATCACACCTCGCTCTAGCAACTGGTTCATCCGCACAGGGTCCATCAAGTCATACAGGGCGTCGTACAGGGGGCGCAAATAGGGGCTGATTTTCTGCTGCAGGTCCCCCGGCAAAAACCCCAGCTTTTCTCCCGCCTCCACCGCCGGGCGTGTGAGGATTAGCCGTTCACACTCTTGGTTTTGCAGCGCCTGGACCGCCAGCACCGCCGCTAGATAGGTTTTTCCCGTTCCCGCTGGCCCGATGCCAAACGTGATGTCGTGGGTACGAATAGTTTGTACGTACTGCCACTGTCCGGGTGTGCGGGCACAAATTTCTTCCCCCCGGCGGGTGCGGGCCAGGACCTCCCGGTGCATTTGGGTCACCAGGGTCGGATCGGGGGTGCGCAACACCATTTCAATGTCAGCTTCGGTGATGGGCTGACCCCGGCGCCAGCGATAGGCTAGAGCTTCCACCACTTGCACGCATTGCCCGATCCCCGGCTCCGCCCCCAACAGGTGCAATTCCTGCCCCCGCAGCACCACCTGCACCCCAGTCAGTTCGCTTAGACGACGCAAGTTCTTTTCTTCGGCCCCGGCCAACGCCACTGCACTGGTCCAATCCGGCAAGGGCAAAACCACCATCGGCGATGTCAGCGTTGACCTCTGCGCCGCTGTCGAGTGGGCATCCGCTCTGAACGTTCCGGCGGAGATCGATCCGGCAAAGAGGGATTGTTGAGGCCATAGATGTCCAGGTGAAAGGATTGCCCCGCCAACTGGGCCACCGCCTGCAATACGGTCAAAATGGCCTGCAACGTCCGCCCACCCCGCCCTAACACCTTCCCCCGGTCAGCATCCGCCAAGGCCATCCGCAGCCAGACCCCGCTTGCTAAAACCTCCTGATCGAGTTTCAGCTCTTCGGGGTGGCTGAGCATTGGGGTTAGCAGAAACCGCATCAACCCTTCGTAATCAGGCATGGAGCTGGTCAAACACCTTGGCCTTTTCCAAAATACTACGCACGGTCGGAGTCGGTTGCGCCCCCTGCTTCAACCACTTGACAATCGCCGGCACGTTCAAGCGGGTCTGCTGGGTGGGGTCCGCCAGACGGGGATTGTAATACCCCAGCTCCTCCAACGTTTTGCCATCCCGCCGCGATAGGGCCGTGGCCGCCACAATCCGGTAGGACACCTGTCCCTTGCGCCCAAACCGCTTTAACCGTAGTTTCACCATGCCGGTCCGTTACGCTCACCAATTGCTAGCTAGAATAGGTATCTTACCACAGGTAATGCCAGTGCAGCCATGCAATTCATTGACCAGGCGGAGATTATTGTCCAGGGGGGTAAGGGGGGCGATGGCATTGTGGCGTTTCGCCGGGAGAAATACGTCCCTGCGGGGGGACCGTCAGGCGGCAATGGCGGTAAAGGGGGGGATGTGATTTTGCGGGCGGAAACGGGACGGCACACGCTGCTGGACTTTCGCTATCAAAAACACTTCCGGGCGGAAGATGGCCAGCGGGGGGGTCCGAACAATTGCACCGGCGCCAGCGGCCAGGATTTGGTCATCCCCATCCCCTGCGGTACGGTGGTCATGGACGCCGAAACCGGTGAAGTCCTGGCGGATGTGGTCACGCCGGGGCAAACGGTGGTGGTGGCGCGGGGGGGCAAAGGAGGGCTGGGCAACCGACACTTTTTGAGCAACCATAACCGCGCCCCTCACTACGCCCTGCCAGGGTTGCCGGGGGAAGTGCGGCGTTTGCGCCTGGAACTCAAACTCTTAGCGGAAGTGGGGATCATCGGCCTGCCTAACGCCGGGAAGTCCACCCTCATCAGTCGCATTTCGGCCGCCCGCCCTAAAATTGCCAACTACCCCTTTACCACCCTGGTGCCCAATTTGGGGGTGGTGGCCAATCCTCAGGGGGACGGCACCGTGTTTGCCGATATTCCCGGATTAATTGCCGGCGCGCATCAGGGGGCAGGCTTAGGCATTGAGTTTTTGCGCCATATCGAACGCACCCGCCTGTTGATTCACCTAATTGACAGCACTGCCGCCGACCCGGTAGCCGACTACCACACCGTGCGTTACGAATTGGCCTACTACACCCCGCAACTGGGACAACCCTTGACCGAACGCCCGGAGCTGATCGCCTTAAACAAAATTGATGCGCTACCCAGCCCCGACGTTTTGCAAGATGTTGTGCAAACCCTGTCCCAGTACAACCCGGTCTGTCTAATTTCAGCGGTCACCGGGGCCGGTATCCCCCAGTTGCTCCAGCGGGTGTGGCAGTGTTTGGGGCTGCTGGGGGAGCCGGTAGAGACGGCGGCTGGCGTTAGCGAGCAACTGAAGCAGCCAAGGACGGGGCAGCAGGTTCGGCAACACCCCGCTCAACAACCGGTTTTGCCAGCCGGGGATGCCCCAGGGTTGGTCGCGCCCCTCGATAGTTCGTAAGGCAAATTGCACCACCGCCTCTGGGGACATCTTGGACAGCCGTAAATCCTGACCCATGCGGTCAAAAAATTCCGTCGCCGTTGGCCCCGGACACAGGGCAAAAAACCGCACCCCCGTTCCTCGGTATTCCGCCCAGAGCGCCTCCGTCCAAGTCCGCACAAAGGCCTTGCTGGCTGAATAGGTCGCCTGATAGGGCAAAGGAGAAAACCCCAGCACCGACGCCACGTTGATCACCAGCCCTGACCGACGGGCCACCATCCCCGGCACCAAAGCATGGGTCAGGGCCACCATCGCCGCCACATTCACCTGGATAAGCGCTGCTTCCTGCGCAGGGTCAATCCTGTGAAACCAGCCGTAGGTGCTAAAGCCCGCATTGTTCACCAGGATGTCAACAGGTTGGTTGAGCTGTTGCACCCGTTCAATCAAACCCTGTACCGCCGCTGCGTCTTGCAAATCCGCCGGGAAAATCGTGGCATCAACGTTGTAGGTTTGCACCAACGTCTGGGCCAGGGCCGCTAAACGTTCCTCCGAACGCGCCGTCAGGATTAGGGAGCAGCCCCGTCGGGCCAATTCCCGGGCAAACACCGCCCCGATGCCCGTGGATGCCCCCGTCACCAGCGTCCGTTTACCGGTGTAGGTGAATGCCATCTATCCAGCGCCTGAATCGTCGGTGGACTATGTAGCCGAATAGGCGCAAGTTGTCTTTCAGAATATCAGTGTTCAACGGGTGGTAAAAGGGGGTCATTTTCAGGTACTGCCAGTACAGATGGCGGTAGGGATGTTTGCTGAAGTACAACCATGGCTTGTAGGCACCATTATAGTGAATAATCACAGGTTTTTCAATGGCTTCTTCTAGTTCTCGCCTTAGACTTGCCGGCAATTCATCAGCATATAAACTCATTCGTCGTAGATGTGAAGAGACAAGATTGTACTTGGGTGGTATAACTTTCCAACATTTGCCTACAACGGCGTTCAGAGCTTGTTGGTCTTCAGAACCGGGATGATTTCTTAAATAGTCTATCGAGCGGCCGGTTAAATCCCTACGGCGACATTCGTCCAAGTTAAGCAGTAGAACGCCTGCATTAAAGTATTGTGGGCATGAAAATCTGTACCAATTCAAGTAACAACCCAAGCTATCTTCAGCAGCCGCCAGGATAAAATCGTCCAGATCAGAATTATAAAGTTCATATATTGGTCCATTGACAACAGTATCAGCATCCAGATAAAGAGCTTTAGAATCAGGTACTAAATCTGGAATGAGCAAACGATAGAATGTGGCCCTGGTCACATACTCTTTAGCGCGAAATTCCTTAAAATATCCATCCTCGATCTGGAAGATATTCACGCTTACTAGATCGCTTTGGAATGTTTGTAGTAGCTGTTCTTTTTTGGGAGATATTCTATCAATTAGGATATAGAATTTTAAAGCAACCTCTCGGTTATGGGCAAGTATAGACTGGATTGCGACGGCGCAATGGGTTACATAGTCCTGATTTATGGCAAATACAATGTTCATACACAAGGGGTTAGGGGGTCTGGCAACTCAATTTTATCACGATTGCTCTGAACTCAATCAATTAAATTGCTGGCTCAGGCTCATGGGGTCGTGCACGGTGATTTTTTTCTTGTTGATGGAGATGATGCCGCTCTGGCGCAGGTCCCCCAGCAGTCGGGTTACCGTCACCCGGGTGGAGCCAATCGCTTCAGCAATGGCCTGGTGGGACAGTTTTAGGTCAATCGTGACGCCTTGAGGACCGGGTACGCCGAAATCCCGGCACAGGATGAGCAAAAAACTGGCCAGGCGCGCCCCCATGTCCCGATGGGCCAGGGTTTCGATCATCATTTCTGTCTGCAAAATCCGCGATGCCAATCCCCGCAGCAAGATGAGAGACAATTCTGGGTCGCTTTTGATCAGGGTTTCCACCTGTTCGATGGGGACGGAATAGAGCTGGGTATTGGTAAAGGCGACGGCGTGGTAAAAGCGGTCAGAACGATGGCCGGTAATGAAGGATAAAACCCCAAAAAAACTGTTTTCCCGCAGCAGGGCAACGGTGATTTCTTCCCCTGACTCATAGACCCGCGAGAGTTTGACCGCCCCCTTGATCAAAAAATAAATGCGTTCGGCTGGGTCGCCGGGAAAGAAAATGGTTTTCCCCCGTTCAAAGGTTTCGACCCCCTGGGGAAAGGTGCCGTGGGATAGCCGGTGCAAAAGCCCATAGAGCGGCTTGTCCTGCAAAACAGCCATGGGTCAGTGGTGCGCCCGTACTCATGTTCCACGCTATCGGCAAGGGCGTTAATTCAATTGTATTCCCGATAACCATTTGCACCAGCTTGTGCGGAGGACCATTCCGGAGTAGGGTGGAAACAGGGTCTCTGGAGGCAGGTCGAAGGAGCGATGTTGAACTTGCAGGGCAAAAAGGCGCTGGTGCTGGGCATTGCCAACGAGTACTCGATCGCGTGGGGGATCGCCCAACAACTCCACCAGGCGGGGGCAACCCTGGGGGTGACTTACCTGCCGGATGAGAAAGACCGCTTCAAGCACAAGGTGGCCCAGTTATCCGAACCCCTGCAGCCGGAGCTGTTTTTGCCCTGCGACGTGCAGAAGGATGAGTACATTAGCGATCTATTTCGGGCGGTCCAGGAGCGCTGGGGGCATTTGGATGTCCTGGTCCATTGCTTGGCCTTTGTGCCCAAGGAGGGTCTGGAGGGGGACTTCAGCCAAATTTCCCGGGCGGGGTTTATGCAGGCCTTGGATGTGAGTACCTATTCCTTGATTGCTTTGTGCCGAGCCGCCAAACCCCTGTTTAGTCCGACAGCGTCGGTGATTACGTTGACTTACCTGGGGGGTGTGCGGGTGGTGCCCAATTACAACACGGCCGGGGTGGCAAAGGCGGCTCTGGAGGCCTGTGTGCGCTATCTGGCTTATGAATTAGGACCCCAGGGGGTACGGGTGAATGCTATTTCCGCCGGACCGATAAAAACCCTGGCGTCGTCGGCAGTCGGGGGTATCCGGGATATGATTCAGCATGTGCGCCAGACAGCCCCCTTGCGCCGCTCGGTCACCCAAATCGAGGTGGGCAATACGGCCGCTTTTTTAGCTAGTGACCTGGCTAGCGGTATCACCGGGCAGGTGATCTATGTGGACGCAGGTTACGAGATTATGGGGATGACGGCACCGGCAACCTAAAGCTTCAATGAGAGCCAGGGTGAGGTCAGGAGGAATTGAATCCTGCAGGGGTTGGCAGCGTGGTGCGGGACCGTCCAACCCTTGATGGGTCTCCCCATCCCACCAAGCTGGTTGCATCTGGGAAGCAAACCCTTGACTGGATTGCGGGGGAACTGAAGCAGTTGTGCCAAAGTCTGCGGGCTCTGGATTGATCTCAGCAGCGGTGGACCTGGCCCAGAAGGTGTTTCAGGTCGCAATAGTGCCACGGCGGCCATCAATCGTTTTTCGGAGGCCCAGCATGAACAGTATCTGGCGGCAGGTGCACCTGCGATTGATGGCTACTTGGAAACGCATCAGCTTTTGCAGCGGTATGTCGGTGTTTTGGGCTTGACGTGACGCGCGCCGAGCAGGACCGGGGGGTTGCGGCGTGGGTGGAAGCGGTTGCCCCTATGGAATGGCTGATGGAAACGGACCAGCGGTTTTGCGGCTACCGGCTCGAGGTCGAGGCGCTCCGGCAGGGGGTATCCCTTTTGCCGACTGTCCAGCTCTACGACCGGAAGGGCCATCCCTACTGCCGGTGGTTATTTATCCAGATTCGTAAAACGGTTGCCCCTATACTGGAGGCGTTGTCAAGGGAGCCGGCATTGCCAAGGCTGGTTGAGCTGTACATCACGCTGGCGGTCTGCACGGGCCTGGGGTGGCTGGTGGAGCCGTATCTGCAACCCAAGCTTCTGGACCGAGTGGGGCAAGGGTTGTTTTGGCTGGGAATGCCCTTGAGTGTGCTGGGGTTTGTCCTCAATGTGCGGCTGACGGGCCAGGTGTGGTGGGCGGGGCTGGTGGCGCTCCTGGCGTTTGCGGCAGCGTGGGGACTGGGGGAACTTTGGTGGCGCTGGCGAGGACGACACTGGCCGTTGGCGCGACGGGGGAGTCTCCTGCTTACCGCCATGGCGGGCAATACGGGTTATGTGGGCTATCCGGTGTGTTTGTTTTTGGTGGGGGCTGAGTACTTTGCCTGGGCGGTGGTGTTTGATCTGATGAATACGCTGGCGGGGTCCTATGGGTTGGGGGTGTGGCTGGCGGCAAAACTGGGTGGACGGCGGGCGCAACCCTGGCTGGCCCTGGTGCGCAATCCCATGCTGTGGGCGGCGTTATTGGCGCTGGTGTTGTACCGGCTGCCCCGCCCGGCTTGGGTGAACGTCAGTCTGAAAACGGTGGCCTGGAGTATGGTGGTGGTGTGCCTGGTGCTGATGGGGGTGCGTCTGCGGCAGGTGCGCCATTGGGGGGAGCTGAAACCGGTGGTCGCCAGTTTGACCATCAAGATGCTGTTGGTGCCGTTGCTGGTGGGGCTGTTGTTGCAGGGAGCGCCGACGCCGGTGCGGTTGACGTTGGTGTTGCAGGCGGGGATGCCACCGGCGATTGCCACGTTGGTGCTGACCGAGGCCTATGGGTTAGACCCGGGATTTACGGTGAGTGCGATTGGACTGGGGTTGGGCGTACTGTTGCTCACTTTGCCGGTGTGGTTGCTGCTGTTTGGCGGGGGGATGAATTAGGGCCGCTAGAATGGAAATGGTGTACAGGGTGTAGCGATTGACAGGCTGTGCAGCCGACCGACCCCAATAAATTCACTGAAAAGGCCTGGGAAGCGATTGTCAAGTCCCAAGACATTGCCCGCCGCTATCGCCAGCAGCAATTGGAAGTGGAACATCTCATGTTGGCGCTGCTGGAGCAGAACGATTATGCCGCCAAAATGCTGGTGCAAAGTGGGTGTGACCTGGCGCAGTGCACCCAGCAGTTGGACCTGTTTGCCCGGCGGCAACCCCAAGTCAGCGCGGCCAATGGGCAACTGTATCTGGGGCGGTTTTTAGACATCTTGCTGGACCGGGCGGAAGCCCAGCGCCTGACCTGGAACGATGCCCTGATTTCCGTCGAGCACCTGCTGCTGGGGTTTAGCGAGGACGAACGCCTGGGCCGGCGGTTGCTGCAAAGTCTGGGGGTGACTACTGAGCAACTGATCACTGCTATCAAAGCCATCCGGGGTAACCAGCGGGTGCAGGACGCCAACCCGGAGGCCCACTATCAGGCCCTGGAGCGCTATGGCCGGGATTTGACCGAGCAGGCGCGTGCGGGGAAGCTGGACCCAGTGATCGGGCGAGATGAGGAAATCCGGCGGGTCATCCAGGTCCTGTCACGGCGCACGAAAAATAACCCGGTGCTCATTGGTGAACCGGGGGTGGGGAAAACGGCCATTGCCGAGGGTCTGGCGCAACGAATTGTCAATGGGGACGTGCCGGAATCCCTGAAAAACCGCCGTTTGATTTCCCTGGATGTGGGGAGTTTGGTGGCGGGGGCGCGCTACCGGGGGGATTTTGAAAAGCGTTTGCAGGCGGTGCTGCGGGAGGTCACGGAAGCCGCCGGGCAGGTGATTTTGTTTATTGACGAGCTGCATACGGTGGTGGGGGCGGGAGCGACCCAGGGCACCATGGACGCGGGCAATCTGCTCAAACCCATGCTGGCCCGGGGCGAGCTACGCTGTATTGGGGCCACCACCCTGGACGAATACCGCAAGCACATTGAGAAAGACGCGGCCCTAGAGCGGCGTTTCCAGCCCATTCGCGTCGAAGAACCCAGCCTGGACAACGCCATTGCCATCCTGCGGGGTCTGAAAGAGCGCTATGAGGTGCACCACGGGGTGAAAATTGCCGACGCGGCCCTGGTGGCAGCCGTCACCTTGTCGGTGCGCTATATCCCCGACCGTTTCTTACCCGACAAGGCCATCGATCTCATTGACGAGGCCGCCGCCAAATTGAAGATGGAAATTACGTCCAAACCGGAGGAATTAGAGGTCATTGAACGGCGGCTAATGCAACTGGAAATGGAGCGCCTGTCCCTGGTGGATGACCGGGATGCCGTCAGCCAAACCCGTCTGCGGAAAATCGAGCAGGACATTGCGGTCTTGAGTGCCCAGCAACAGTCCCTGAACCGGCAGTGGCAAAGCGAAAAACAACTCCTGGAGGCCATCAAAGCCCTAAAACAGGAGGAGGAGCACATCCGGGTGCAAATTGAGCAGGCGGAGCGCAACTATGACCTGAACCGGGCGGCGCAGTTGAAGTACGGTCGTCTGGAGGCCCTGCATCAGGAATTGGAGGCTAAAGAAGCGGCCCTGGCAGAAATCCAGTCGCGCAGTTCCACCCTGTTGCGGGAGCAGGTCACGGAAGCAGATGTGGCGGAAATCGTCGCCAAGTGGACGGGGATTCCGGTGCGACGGCTGCTGGAATCGGAGCGACAAAAACTGTTGCATCTGGAGCAATACCTGCACCAGAAGGTGATCGGCCAGGACCAGGCGGTGAAGGCGGTTGCGGCTGCCATTCGGCGGACCCGCGCGGGTTTGAAGTCGCCCCGGCGTCCCATCGGTTCGTTTCTGTTTTTAGGCCCCACAGGTGTTGGGAAAACGGAACTGGCCCGCACTTTAGCCGAAGCCCTGTTTGACAGCGAGCAGGCCCTAGTGCGCCTGGATATGTCGGAGTATATGGAAAAACACAGCATTTCCCGTCTGTTGGGGGCGCCGCCGGGGTACGTGGGCTATGAAGAAGGGGGGCAGTTGTCCACGGCTATTCGCCGGCGTCCCTATGCGGTGGTGTTGTTGGATGAGATTGAAAAGGCCCACCCCGACATTTTCAACGTACTGTTGCAAATTCTGGACGACGGGCGGGTAACGGATTCCCAGGGGCGGCTAGTGGACTTTCGCAACACCATCATTGTCATGACCAGCAATATCGGCAGTGAACTGATCCTAGAAGGCAGCGAAACTCCCGCCTATCTGGAGCCGAAAATTCGCCAGTTGTTATCGGCCCATTTTCGCCCGGAATTTCTCAACCGCATTGACGAAATCATCATTTTCCACTGTTTGAACCGGGAGCAACTGCGGGCGATTGTGCAATTACAAATCCAACAGCTCCAGCAATTGCTGGCCGAGCAGCAGGTGACGTTGGAGGTGACGCCGGCGGCAGTGGACTATTTGGTGACGGCGGGCTATGACCCGGCCTACGGCGCGCGACCCCTGCGACGGGCAATCCAACGGGAATTGGAAAATCCCTTGGCTGACTTCCTACTCAGTCAACCCCCCAGTGGCCCCCTAAAAATTCGCGTGGATATGCAAGGCCAGCAATTAGCGCTCGTGCGGTGCCTGTGAACGGCGGATAATCCAGTAACTGACGGACAGGGCCAGGACTGCCGCCGCCAAACCCACCAGCCCCAAACCCGTGGTTTTCTCCAAATCCAAAATAATGATTTTCCGGGCTACGGCAATGAGGGAGGTGACAATGACTAACTCCACCTGAAACACATGCCTGCGCAGGTAAGCCGTAATATTTTCCAGAATCTCCAGGGCAATCAATACATTCAAAAACGCCCCGAAAATCGTAAACAAATTCTCGCCAAAAAATCCCTTGGGTTTGCTGGCGAGTTCCACAACTAATAGGCGCAATAAATCGATCAACGCGATGACAATCACCCCCACCATGGCCAAGGAGAGCAAGCGGGCCACCCCCCCTTCGACCGACGCGATAAACCCCAGGAACCCGGTTTCTCCCCAGAAATCCCTAAACCGCCAGCGTTTCATGGCCCTAGCGCCCGAGCTGCCAGAGCCACCAGCCCACCAGCACCACCCCCGCCAGGATGGTGAGCACATAGAGCTGGGATTTACCGCTGACGCTGTATTTGAGCAGTTGGCCGCTGAAGATCGTCGAGACCCCCAGGAAATGCACCAGCCCGTCCACCACGTAGCGGTCCAACCAAGCCGTCAGCCGGGAGCCAACCCGCACCAACTGCACCACCGTTGCCTGGTACACCGGTTCAATGTAGAAGTCGTAGGCCAGCAAATCCTGCCCCAAACGCCACCACCGCTGGGTTGAGCGCAGACCCCGTCGTTCCAGTTTGAGCAGCGCTCCGGCTCCTACCCCCAGCGCCCCCGAGGCCACCAGCAACAGGACTTCCCCCCGCGGCCAGGGTCCCCAGGTCCCCAGCGGCAGCCACCGATTCAGGAACACCGGCGCCAACACCGTTATCACCATCATCGCCACCATCGGTACGGCCATCGGCCAGGCCACTTCCGGCGTCCGGCGGGTTTTGGGCTGCACCGGCCCCAGAAACACCAAACGAAACACCCGCGTGAGATTGAGGGCACACAGGAAATTCACCGTCAACACCAGGCCCAACAATCCATTGGGCAGGGTGACCGACCAGCGGCTCAGCACCCAAAACATACCCAAGGGAAACAGGGCCACCAACCCCGCCGCCCCCACCACAAAACTCAGCAGCGTCGCCGGCATCCGCCGCCCAATCCCTCCCATTTCCGTCATGTTTTGGCTAGAGGTGGTGATGGTAACCGCCCCCGCGCTCATAAACAACGACACCTTAGCCACTGCATGGGCCAGCAACAACAAAAAAGCAATATCCGGCTGTTGCAGACCCACGGCAATAAACACCAACCCCAAGTAGGCACTGGTGGAGTGGGACAGCGTCCGCTTGATGTCAATCTGCGCCAAGGCCATCAACATCGTACCGAGAGCCGTCACTGCCCCCAAAAAGATCAAAGCGGCCAAGGCAACTGGCGAACGGGATACCACCGGCTCCAACTGAATCAACACATAAGCCCCAGCCATCACCACCACCGAATTGCGCAAAGCCGAAGCCGGATGGGGACCTTCCATGGCTTCATCCAGCCACAGGTGCAAAGGAAACTGGGCGCACTTACCCGTCGGCCCGGCAATCAAGGCCAACCCCAGCCAAGTCCACCCCAGAGGAGACAAATCCGCCGTTTTGGCCCAGGCAGTGATTTCGGGAAACGTCAACCCCGCCCCCAACCCCGATAGAGCTACTACCCCCATTAGGAAGATCACATCCCCCACCCGTTTGGTCAAAAACGCATCTCGGGCCGCCTTCACCACCAGGGGTTGGGCGTACCAAAAGCCCACCAGCAAATAGGTAGATAGGGTGAGCATCTCCAGCAGAGCATAACTCAAAAACAGGGAATCACTCAGGGCAATCCCCCCCAAAGCCGATTCAAAAAAGCCCAGCAAACTGTAAAACCGCGCCAGGGACCAATCCTTTTCCATATAGCCCAGGGCGAACAATTGGGCCAGCAAGGTAAAGGCATTGACCGTTGTTAAAGCCAGAAGCGTAGCCGGTGAAACCGTTATCGCCAGAGTCAGGTCCAAATTCGCCACCTGAAACCAGGGCCACGTCAACTCCCGGGGGGGAAAATCACCGCCGACAACAAGGGCCAAGCCGCTGTGAAGGAACGCCAGCAGTGAAGCCAGCATATTGAGATAAGCTGCCGGTCGTTGCCCCGTGCGCCGAATCAGGCCCAGGGACCAGGGCAGGGTGATGATAGCCCCCAGTAGCCCATAAATCGGGCATAGCCAAACCGTCTCCAGCATCCAGTGCCCCATCGTCACACCTGAGGTTATTGTCCCATGTTGAGCTACCAGTAGCAGCCGGACTCGACGATGTCAGCCTTGGGTGGCACTTCGTGGGGCGCTGGCCGCACCCAATATTCATTGTAGAGCCGTTGAAAAAACGGGCGTTCATCCCACCGTTTGCCCTTGATGCCAAAAAGAATCTGGGTCGCGCCCCCCAAGTGCACTGCTTTTTTCCCCAGACGTTTGACATGGGCCGCCAAGGGTAACCCATAGGCCCCCGCTCCAATCAGGGCAATATCGAAGTCCATTTGGGCAATTTGCTCAGCCATCCAATCGAGAGCTGCAAACCAATCGGGAAAACCACAGTCATTTCCGGCAATGGATTGTACCGCCTTAAACGTTTTCAGCTCAAATTCCGGCAACACATCGGGATTCTGAAACAGAAGTTCTCGTTTGCGATACTGCTGCCAAATTGTATCGGCGAACGGATGGACGACCAAAACCGTCTTTCCCCGGAGCGCCTTCGACCAAGGCCGTTCATGGTAATAGGGTTCTAAGTCTTCCAGTTTGACCTTAACTGCCTGGCGAATCAGTGGGCTGAAGAGACGCTCATCAGGTAGCCAGGAACCCAGCACATCGATCAAGGGCATATCCTGAAGCATCCGTTCGCAAAAGCGCTCCAGGTAGGCCGGTTCTGCTGGGAAGAATCCCGCATTGTAGCGCATCTTTTTTTTGATATTGTCATCCCACCAAAATGGCCCCCCTCGACCAGTGATATAGCCCCAGCTTTTTTGCCCGGGAAATGTCGTTTTTTTATGAATCCAGTAGTAATGGGCCAGCGCTCCGAGTTCCACACCCCCAAAACGGGCGATCATACAGGGTTCAAGCGCGGCTATTTGGTCCTGGATGACGTCACTGGCGGCCTGCCCCGTGTAGTCCACGACCGGTAACGATAGCGTTGGCTGGACTCCCGTCAATTTCCTGCCCCAACCGTAGAGACGGCGACCCGTATTGAGCAAACGAATTGTCAAGCCCTTCACCGTCATTGCCGTCACCAATAGGCTTTGACGCGACCGATTTTGGGGGGAATTTCGTGGGGAAACGGACGCACCCAGTGCTCATTATATAACTGTTGAAAGAAGGGGATTTCGTCCCAGCGTCCCCCCTTGATGCCCAAAAGAATCTGCGTCGGACCCCCCAAATGGATGCCTTTTTTCCCCAGGCGTTTGACATGGGCCGCCAAGGGTAACCCATAGGCCCCCGCCCCAATGATTGCAATGTCGAATTCAATTTTCCCTATTTCTTCACACATCCACTCGAAAGCTGCAAACCAATCGGGAAAACCACATTCATTCCCCGCGATCGATTGCACTGCTCGCAAGGTCTTTAACTCAAACTCCGGGAGTACATCGGGATTGGCAAACAGTTTCTCCCGTTTCTGATACTGCTGGCGAATAGTATCCACAAAGGGGTGAACCACCAGGACCCTTTTGCCACGCAAAGCACAGGACCAGGGATGCTCATGGTAGTAAGGCTCCAAATCAGGAAAACGTACCAAGCGCGCCTGGGTTAACAAATGGCAGATTTGGCGCACCATGTAGTCCTGCTTCCCTTGCCAAAGCGCCAAAACATCAATGAGGGGCATATCCGCCAGCAGCCGTTCACCAAAGCGCTCCACATATTCAGGTTTAGCCGGAAAAAAACCCGCATCCATGCCGATGGATTCCAGAGCGCTGGCGTCCCACCAGAAATGATGGATACGACCACGGATATAATTCCAGGATTTTTCTCCCCAGTACAGGGCAGGACGGCGGATGTGATAGGCCCGCAACGTTGCATTCAACTCCACATTGCCAAAACGACAAATCAGACAGGGGTTGGGGGCTTCAATGACCTGTTGAATGTAATCGCTGGCCGCTTGACCCGCATAGTCCACCTCTATTGGGGGCGCAACCACCGGTCGAACCCTGCCGTACACCCGCCGCAGCAATTTCAAGGTTGGAATGATCCCCGGTAACAAAGGGCATCTCCAGAGCGAGCACCAGTATTTATCCTATACTCAATCGCACCAGGTCCACTCCCGAAACAGGGCCGCTTGTCCGTAAAACCGACCCTGATCATCCATCACATTCCATAGGACAGCGTTGCGGAATTGGAAGCGTCGTCCCCGGCGGGTGATCCGAATGCCCCCATACCCCTGCGCCCAACCTTGGGTTTTGACCTGGTAGAGCAATTGTGCCCGCTCTGGTTGCAATTCAGGGGCAGCCGAGAGTCGCGACGGTAGGCCAATCCATTGCTCCCAAGTGGTCTCCCACAAATCTAAGGCCCGCCGGTTGCCGTAGTTGAAGCAGGGGTCCGGTTGAGCATCGTGGGAAACCAGCACAAAGGGCGCCTCAAACAAACACTGAGCCAACTCAACAAGATGACTATCGGTGTCCAGCAATTTTTGCCCCATCCAGTGATGAAAACTATAGGCCAGCAAGTGACTATGCCATTGCACAGCTGGATCCTGCCAGGGATATATCCCACTCATGCCCGGGTTAACTCGTCTAATCGCGCCCGCACAGCTTGGATGTCCTGCCACATGAGCCATTTGGGACTGCCGACTTCCCGGGACGGGTTGCGCAGTAAAAAGGCCGGGTGAAAAACGGGCATACACTCGTACCCCTGCCACTGAAACCACTGGCCTCGAATTTTGGTAATCCCCCGCTTGTCCCCCAACACCGCCTGGACCGCCACCGCCCCTGCCAGCAGGATGATTTTGGGATTCACCAAGCGAATTTGCGCCAGTAAGTAGGGTTTGCAGGCGGCCACCTCATCGGGTTCCGGATTGCGATTGCCGGGGGGACGACATTTGATCACATTGCAGATATACACATCCCGCTCGCTATCGAGACGCACCGAGGCCAGGATTTTGTCCAGCAGTTGCCCTGCTTTCCCCACAAACGGCAAACCCGTTTCGTCTTCCTGTTGCCCCGGCGCTTCCCCGATTACCATCAACGGCGCCCGAGGATTGCCCCGGCTGACCACCACATGGGTGCGGGTAGCCGCCAACTTGCATTTGTGACAGCTTTGACAGGCTCGGTTGAGGACCTCCAAGTCGGCGTAGTCCACCGGCGGTGGGGTCACCGTTTCCGACGCCAATTGAAATAAATCCATTTGCTCGCCGGCCATCTCACTCCCCCACCTAGGCGACGTTGTTCATATCCGCCGAACCCGAATTGTCCAGCAATTGGGGCAATAGCTTCTCTATTCCGCGAATATGCACATCCCGCTGGGGAAAAGGAATGGAAATATTGTATTTCTCCAGGCTTTCAACAATGCGGTAGTACAGGTCACTTTTGATGCGATATTGCTCCCGGGGTTCGCAAATCCACACCAGCAGATCAAACATCATAGCGTTTTCGCCGAAGTTGACCAACCAGACCTGGGGCGCCGGATTGGCCAGCACATCGGGATGACGCCGCGCCGCTTCCAATAGGGCTGTGCGCACCGTTTCCACCGGCGAGCCATAGGCCACCCCCACCGGCACGTGCAGACGCGACACCGGACTCCCCAAACTCCAGTTGATCACCTGGTTATCCACAAAGCGGGAGTTGGGCACAATGATAGACACGCGGTCTAGGGTGCGAATTTCCGTGGTGCGGGTGCCGATGCGTTCCACTGTCCCCTGCAAATCCCCCACATTGATAAAATCCCCCACCTGAATCGGCCGCTCTAGGGTAATGATCAAACCGCTAATGAAGTTATTGGCCGTGTTTTGCAACCCGAAACCGATCCCCACCCCCAGGACACTAGCCAGTAGGGTTAAGGACGTGACATCTAAGCCCCAAATTTGCAATAGGATGATGGACCCCAGCAGCACCAGCGTATAGCGCGTCAAAACCGCCACCACTTCCCGTACCCGCTGGTCCGCTCCCGCCATTTGCAACACCCGGGATTTGAGCAGACCCGCCAGGGTGCCCGACAGGGTCCACAACAGCACAAACAGCACCAAAAAGATGAGCAAATCCAGGAGGGAATACCCCCGGTTGCCCAAGGTGACCATCGGTGTCGTTAAACCCACCACCAGGGAACGCACCACGTGGTAGCGGGCAATGCGAATCACGGGAAACAAATCGGTGATGTACAGCAAAACTGCCAGCCAGATGCCGCTTTGGACGCCGATGAACCCCATCTGGCTAATTAAGCGCAAGGTGCCTTCCAAATGGGGCGCCCGGGTGTGGAGAAAGCGGGTGAGATAGCGGACAAACCAACGCCGCAGGGCATTCAAGGCCATGTGCCCCAACCCGGCCAGGGTTAAGGTCACCAGGACAAAGGCCAGGGCTTTCGACCGGTAGGCGGCTGTGCGCTCGTACTGGGCCTGTTGCAGGGCATTTTGAATCTCCTGTTGCCAGATTTCCGCCTGCACCCGCGCCGAACGGCCCCCTTGGCCAATGTCTGCCTGGGTCACGGTGAGTAAATGCTGGCCGTTTAAGCGCAATGTCCACTGGTTGGTGCTGGGGTCAACCACAATGTCCACCACCGGCGGTTGATCGGGATTGGCCTGCCACTGTTCAATGGCCCGCGCCAGTTGGTGATTGGCCCATTCCGCCCGCTCAACGCCCGGTACGTTCCCGGAATCCCGCAGGTCAAATAGGGGCCGACCGTCCACCACCACCGCCGCCACCCGCCGGGAAAGCCATTGGGGCACAGGCCGAAGTTGGGCACTGACCGACGTTACGGCCAGAAGCCACCATACCCCTGTTAGCACCAGCACCACAGCCAACCAGCGACGCCCAGGGCCTAGCATGACCAGCAGTTATCAGTCAACGTTATTCCCAGTCTAGCCTAGGTCCTTGTCCCTGCCGGTAATTACCCGCTGAATACCGTAGCTGCCGTAATTGCACAAGCGGCTGGTTTCGGCTGCCAGGGCCTGGATGGCTTCCTGAATGGCCGGTTCCGTTTGCGCCCCCTCTAAATCCACCGAAAAAAAATACTCCCCCAACCCCCGGCGCGTGGGCCGAGATTCGATGCGACTGAGATTGATCCCCCGCCGGGCAAAGTGGGCCAGAGCTTGCACCAATGCCCCCGGCCGATTCTCCGGCACGCTAAATGCCAGGGTCGTATGACTGCCCACCGTCTGGAACCGGGAACCCACCACCCAAAACCGGGTGAGGTTATCAGCAGCCAGATCCGTCGCCAGCACCTGTAAATCCAGGGATTGGGCCGCTCGGGGGGACACAATCGCCGCTGCTTGGGGTTCGTTTTGCACATACTGTAGGGCTTCCGCCGTCGAACGAGTGGGTAACCAGGGCACGTGGGGCAAATGGTCCTCCAGCCAGTACTGGCATTGCCCGAGGGCTTGGGGATGGGAATAGACCCGCTGCACCTGGGCCAGATCGGTACACCGGCTGACCAGCACGTGATAGACGGGCAAAATCAACCCCTGCTGGATATACAGATGGGGCAACTGCCAGAGCATGTCCAGGGTGATGCTGACGCTGCCTTCCAAGGAATTTTCCACCGGCACCACGCCGTAATCCGCTTCCCCCCGCGCCACGCTGTGTAACACCTGGGCAATGGTGCTGGTAGCTAACCAACGGGGCTGGGACCACTGCTGACCAAAGGCCTGGGCCGCCATTTCACTGTAGGTGCCCGCCGGACCGAGATAGGCAATGCAGGGGGAGGGGTCCATCAGTGTTAAGATAAGTTACAAGACAACCGGTAGGATAACGTATGTTGGTGCATTTTCAGGCCCAGGAGTCGGTAACCATACCGGTTCCCCGCCAGCCTATTCCCATTGAACATTACTTGCGACAGCCCCGGCGCCTGGTCTATGCCATTGCCGACCCCCGTCAGGTGGAGGAGTTGGGGGACCAAGTGTATCGCCTGAAGATGCGGCCCCGCACGTTTTTTTCTTTTACCATTCAGCCGGTGGTGGATGTACGGGTTTGGACCGAGCCGTCCCATATCCTGCGGTTGCAGTCGGTGGGGTGCGAAATTCGGGGGGTGCCCTACATTAACCGACGGTTTCGTTTGCACCTAACCGGAACGTTGCAGGCGGTGCGGTCGGCCCGCTGCTCATCTTTGGTGGGCCATGCCCATTTGCAAGTGGAAGTGGATGTGCCACCTCCTTTGAACTTGATGCCTAAGCCGGTGGTGGAGGCGGCGGGGGATAGTCTGCTGGCCAGCGTGCTGGGGCTGATTAAACAGCAGCTTACCCGCCAGTTGATGGCCGATTATCAGCAGTGGGTTGCCAGTGTCACTCAGGCGGAAACGGAAACCCCTAGCAACTTGGCCTGGGAGACCTGACAGGGGAGAAACGAGAGCCGGTGGATGCTGCTGGGACCGTAGCGTTGCAGGGCCTGGCGATGCGTGGGGCTGGCGTAGCCTTTGTTACGGGCCAGGTCATAAACGGGATATTCGCGGCTGAGTCGGCATAGGTATTCGTCTCGCCAGACCTTGGCCAAAACACTGGCGGCGGCAATGGGGATTTCCCGCCGGTCGCCCTCGATTACCGTCCGTTGGGGATGGGGTAGGTCGGGAATGGGGTGGTTGCCATCCACCAAACAGAGGTCGGGGGTGACCGGGATGGCGGCAATAGCCCGGCGCATGGCCAGCAGGGTGGCCTGGAGAATGTTCAGGGCGTCGATTTCCCAGGGTTCGGCCCAGGCAATGTGCCACGCAAGGGCCATATCCTGAATCTGGGGCGCCCAACGCTGCCGTTGCTGGGACGACAGTTGTTTGCTCTCCCGCAGTCCCAAACGCCGCAAGTAGGCTTCCCCCGCCTGATCCAGGACGACGGCGGCGCAGACCACCGGACCGCACAGGGCACCCCGTCCTACTTCGTCAACCCCCAGGCGCAGGTGGGTTAGCATGGGCACAACGACCGGCCGAACGTATGGATGAGTTTACCGCCTTCTACAGCACCTTTAGCGACTATATGCCTATGTATGCGCCGGTGGCGGTGGTGGGTCGGTATTTGGACGCCCATCACGAGTGGTTCCGGCGCTGCGCCCATCCCATTGAAGCTGAGCCGATAGGGGCAACGGGTTATGCCCTGAAACTGGGGCGCTATGGGGCGCTGGGCTACGAACTGGAACCCTGCATCGGGTTAGATTTACTGCCGGCCGAGCAGCAGACCTACCGGATTCGCACGATCCCTGTACCGGGGGTGACTCCCCAGGACTACCGGGTGGACTTCCAGGCCAGTTTGACCCTGGTGGAAACGCCGGTACCGGCCGAGGTGCAAGCCGAATTGCCAGATTTGCCGGTCATGACCCGGGTGGAATGGGTGCTGGATTTGGGGGTCGAGGTGCGCTTTCCGGCTTTTATCCGAGCGCTGCCCGAATCCCTGGTACAGCGCACCGGCGACCTGTTGCTCTGGCAGGTGGTGCGTCAGATTTCGCGCCGGCTGACCCGTCGCGTCCAGGAGGATTTTCACCACAGTCAGGGGTTACCCGTACCCCGTCCAACCCATCAGTTTCGCTGGCGTCACCGACCTGCACGCTCCCCAGCCAATCAACCCAGCCGGGGTTGAACCCTACCCCGGGGCTGTGGAGCTAGGACGCCCGGAAGGTAGGGGTGGGGATGTCCCCCTGTCTGGAAGTAACTGGGGAGCGGGCGCCGGCGGGCGCAGGGTCAGGGAGTTCAGCACCACTGCCAGGGAACTCAAGGCCATCAATCCCGCCGCCGATGTGGGTTCCAGCACCCAGCCCCAGGGCAGAAACACCCCCGCCGCCCAGGGAATGGCAATCAAGTTGTAGAGAAAGGCCCACGCCAAGTTTTGGTAAATGGTGGTCAGGGTTCGTCGGCTGAGTTCCAGGGCGGCCACCACATCCCCTAGGTCATTGTGGATCAGGACAATAGCGGCGCTTTCTAGGGCCACCTGCGTACCCCGCGCCAGAGCTATCCCCACCTGTGCGGCTACCAGGGCCGGGGCATCATTACTGCCATCCCCCACCACCGCCACCCGGTGACCCTGCTGTTGCCAACGACGGACCCAAGCGACCTTGTCCGCCGGCAAAAGGCCCCCCTGGACCTGTTCTGATGTTAAACCCAGTACCTGCGCCAAATGCGCCACCACCTCGGGACGGTCACCGCTGAGGACGCGCACCTGTAGTCCCTGGTCCTGAAGCCACCGCACCACCGCCTGGGCCTCCGGACGCACCTGGTCCCGCAGCAACCAAATGCCCACCGGCTGCCCGGCAATTTGCAAGGCCACCACCGTCTGCCCTGGCGCCAGGGTTACAGGCAAAGGCATTCCATCCGGCCACCGGCCCAACTGCACCGGGTAACCCTCCACCTGAGCCGTTACCCCTATCCCCGGCTGCGGACGGACTTCCTCGATTGTCCACTGGCGGGTGACTGCCGGCGCTCCCTGGCGAATTCCCACCGCCAAGGGATGGGTACTGCCCCATTCCAACTGGGCGGCCAATTGCCAGAGTTCGTCCCTATTGGCCACCAGGGGATGGGGTTGTAGCAGATACACCTGCTCCACCTGGGGTTGGCCCTGGGTGAGGGTGCCTGTTTTGTCAAACACCACCAAGTCCACGGCCACCACCTGCTCTAGGATGTCGCCCCCGCGAATGAGTAGGCCCCGCTGCGCCCCCCGCGTGAGGCCCACCAGGATGGCCATCGGTGTGGCTAATCCCAAGGCGCAGGGACAAGCCACCACCAGCACCGCCACTACCCGGTGAATGGCCACTAGCCAGGGATGGTACATATCGGGCCACCACGCCGGTGCCACCATCCCCCAAAACAGCAACGTCATACCGGCTATGGCCAGCACCAGGTAGGTAAACCAACCGGCAATCCGGTCGGCAATGCCCTGCACCGGCGCCTTGCGGGCTTGAGCCGTCAGGACCAGGTTAATGATTTGCCCCAGGCGCGTTTCTGCTCCCGTGGCCGTAACCTCCACCACCACCGTATCCGTGACATTGACGGTGCCGCTATAAACCGGATCACCGGGTTGGTGCAACACCGGCAGGGATTCCCCCGTCAAGGTGGCCTGGTCCACCAGGGTGATTCCTTCGCAAATCACTCCATCCACCGGAAAGGTCTCACCGGGTAGCACCTGCACTTTCTGACCCTTTTGCACCTGCACCAAGGGCACCGGTTCCCATACCCCCTGGGCCGTGAGCAGGCGGGCCACCGGCGGTTGCAGAGCCACCAACGCCGCCAGGGCTTGGCCGGCCCGTTGTCGCGCCCGTCCCTCCAGGACTTGCCCTAGGGCCATCAGCGTAATCACCATCACCACTTCGTAGAAAAACCGGTCCCATCCCCAATCAGGCCGGAGCCAGGCGGCAATCCCCCCCAGGTAGGCCACACTTACCCCCAGCCCCACCAGACTGTACATGGTTGGTGTGCCTGCCCGCCAGCTTTGCCAGCCGGAAACCAGCATGTCTCGCCCCGGCAACAGCAGCGCCGCCGTCGCCAGCAACCATTCCGCCAGGGGTTCGTGCAGCCAGGGCCAGTGGTGATGCCCCCAGGGCGAGTGCCCCAAGGCCGCCAGTGCCAGCAAGCCTAGGGAGATCAGCAGATGTCCGGTGGACCCACTCGGTGCCCCTGTTGATCGGCTCCACAGGCTGTGGGGACGACTGGGGTATCCCTTCTGGGTCAAAAACTGGGCCAATTTTTCCGGCATGACTTGAGTCACATCCGCCACCACCTGGGCCTGCCGAGTTGCCAGATTCACCGTCACCGCCAAAACACCGGGATAGCTGCGCAAATGTTGTTCGACGGCACGCACGCAACTGGCGCATTTGAGGCCTTCGATGTCCAACACTAGGTTTTGCGTGGCCGGTGGCGCCGCCGTATTCATCGCTGCTGCTCCTAGAAACATATCCCTTGTTCCAGTCTAGCCAAGGGCCTGGCCGGGCATTCATATACATCTGTTGCAAATCGTCCACCGGCAGCAGTCAAAGGCCAAAGCCCGTCCTAGAATGGGAAAGATGAACCCTGGGAGGCACAGGAATGGTCATACGCTGGCCCAAACCACAGGCACGCAAAATTGCCATGACCTACTATGCCCTGAGCAGTGCCCCGGTGGAGCAAATCTGGCAAAAACTGGCGAACCTAGCGGATTTGTCCTGGCATCCCCTGGTAACCCGTCCCCATGTGCCCTGGGGGCTGCTGCCCAAACCGGGTTTACTCTACGAAGCCATGTCCCGGCTGTTCCCGGTGCGGGTGCGGATTTTTGTCGAGCGAGTTCAGCAGCAGCAACTCCTGAGCGTGCGGGTGTTTGCCTTGCCGGGGGTAGAAGAGCGGGTGACCTATCAAGTGCAATCTACAGTTTGCGGCACCCAAATTTCCTATTCCATCACCCTACAGGGATGGCTCTCACCCCTGGTCTGGTCGGTGATCCGCCCCCGAGCTGCCCAGGTTGCCCGGCAGTTGGCCCGCGCCGCCGAAGGTCAGCTCCCCTCCTCCTGGGATGGTATGTCGGTCATCTAGGTCACCGCGTCGGGAAAGGTTTGGGCAAATTCCGCCAGGAGGTCGTCCATCTCCTCCAGCGCCTGGGTCACATCAATCCGTAGGGTGCCCAGCTCCGGTTGGGCCAACAGTTGCAGCAGGATGTCCCGTTTGCTCTGGATAGCCCGAATGCGCTGCTGGAGTTCCTGCTTGTCCATGGCACTGCCTCGTGGATTTCCCCTCTGAATCTAGGCGATTTTAGCGCACTTGTCCAGCCGGGCGGCCGTCGCCAGGATTGCTTCTCGATGAGCCAGCAGTTGCCCACAGGCGTCCCAAGTTCCCTGCACCAGCGCCCGTTGCGCCCCGGCCTCCATGTGGACGGACCAGGTTTGGGGGCCATTGGTCAAAGTGAGGGCCTGTACATCTAAGGTCCACTGTTGGTCGGGCCGCTCCTGAATTTGCCGCTGCAGGGTGCGAATCACTGCGGCGCTGGCGGTGACAATGGGCATCCCCAAGGCCAGGCAATTCCCGGCGAAAATCTCGGCGAAACTTTCCCCCACTATAGCCCGAATCCCCCAGCGGCGAAGGGCTTGCGGTGCATGTTCCCGACTGGACCCACAGCCGAAGTTGGCATTGACCACCAAAATGACGGCGCCCTGATATTGGGGTTGGTCGAAGGGGTGGTTGCCCGGCGCCCGGTCATCGGCAAACACATGGGCACCTAAACCGTCAAAGGTCACACATCGCAAGAACCGGGCCGGAATTATCCGGTCGGTGTCAATGTCGTTGCCCACCAGGGGAATTGCCCGACCGATCACCCGCAGGATAGGGGTCATTAGGGTTTCACCCAACTTACAACGGTATCTATTCAAGCAAAAAACCGACCCCAGCAGCGGACCGGCTTGGGCCGTACCACCAGTTCCAAGCGGTTATTTCCGTAGTTTTACGGAGAGGTCAGCGACGGCTTTCTGTCATGATGGCAGCGTAGGATAGCCCTGGAACGTCGCTGTTATTCGGGTTCTAAGGAGCCTGTCGCCGGCATGGCCAACCTACCGTTGTGTTTTAGTGGCCTGACCCATCCCGGTCTGGTGCGCCAGCGCAATGAAGATGCTTACTACCTTGACCCCCAGGGACGTTTCTTCATGGTGGCGGACGGCATGGGCGGCTATGCGGGGGGCGAACGGGCCAGCCAGATCGTTGTGTCCCTGCTGTCCCTCTACCTAGACACTTACTGGGAACAGGGGCCTTCTATACCGGAGCTGATCCAGCAGGCGGTGAAACGGGCCAATGCCCATCTGCTGGCGGAACAGGCGGCTCAGCCCACCCTGGCCGATATGGGGACTACCCTGGTGTTGTTGTGTTGCGGTCAGGGGCACCAGGCTTGGTTTTGCCACGTGGGGGATTCACGGCTCTACCGGTGGCGCCACAACCAACTGGAACAGCTCACCCAAGACCACACCTGGGTGGCCCAGGCGATCGCTGCGGGAGCGTTGTCGCCGGCCCAGGCCCGGACCCATCCCTGGCGCCATCTCCTGACCCAGTGCCTCGGGCGGGAGGATTTGCAGCCGGTGGTGGTGCAGGACCTGACCCTGGAGCCGGGGGATTGCTATCTGCTGTGCAGCGATGGGTTGACCGAAGAGGTGTTCGACTGGGAAATTGCGGCCATTCTGCGGCGCCAGTGTTCGCCTGAGTGGACGGTTCGGGCCCTGATTGATGCAGCTTGCCAGCGGGGGGGACGGGACAACATCACCGCTGTGGTGGTGCAGGTACCTGTTTCCGAAGCAACCCCGGGTTAATGCGCTATCGTAAAAGCTAGCAAGGAGGATCGCCCATGGACGCGCAAGTGCGGATGTGGTTACAGCCCATCGCCGATTTTTTCAACGGTCTACCCATACCTGACGTGGTGGTGCATTGGGGACACCCGGTGATGATGGGGATTGTGTTGGTGTTTATGGGCAGCTTTACGGCGATAACCGGGTGGCGGGGACGCCTGGCGACGGACCCTCAAGTGGCGCAACGGGCCTGGCAGGAACATCGCCGGTTGGTGCCCTGGCTGTACCTGTTCCTGGCCCTGGGCTATAGCGGCGGGTTGCTCTCCCTGATCATGCAAGGACAGGAGATTTTCCACAGCGCCCATTTTGTTACCGGTACCCTAGTGCTGGCGGGCTTGACCCTCAATGCCCTTTTGGCCCTGGCGATGAAAGTCCAACCGGTAACCCGTACCCTGCATGCCTACGTGGGCAGTGCGACCCTGGCGGTGGCGGCTATCCACATGGCCCTGGGAGTACAGTTGGGCTGGTCATTTTAGTTAGGAAATTCCACATGCACCTGGTCTGGGGCTGTTTATTGGGATTGGCGTTATGGCTGGCTGGTGGGATGGCGCCTGCTGTGGCCTTAACAGATGCCCAGCGGTTGGTAGTGGAGGTGTGGCACATTATCAACCGCGCCTACGTGGACCCCACCTTCAATGGTCACAATTGGCAACAAGTGCGGCAGGCAGCCCTACAGCAACCGTTGGAAACCATGGCCCAGGCCACCCAGGTGATTCAGGACATGCTACGCCAACTGGATGACCCTTTTACCCGCCTGTTGCCCCGTCAGCAGTACCGTACCCTCCAGACCACCACTGCCGGGGAACTGACGGGGGTGGGCCTACAAATCGTTCTGGATACAGAGCGACAGGTTCCCCTGGTGGTAGCGCCCATTCCCGGTTCCCCCGCGGCCCAGGCCGGGATTCAAAGTCACGACCGGATTGTGGCCATTGACGGGGAACCTACCCAGGGAATGGACATGGAAGCCGCCGCCAGCCGCCTACGCGGATCCCCCGGTACAACAGTAACCTTGACCCTGGAACGGGGTGACCGGCGGTGGACGGTGACCCTGGCGCGGCAGCGGGTGACCTTACCGTCGGTGGCCTGGGAGGTACGCCCCGGCGGGATTGGTTACATCCAGCTCAGTCAATTCAGCGCCAGTTCGGCGGCGGAGATGGCGCGGGCGATCCGCGAGTTGGAAGCCCAGGGGGTGCGGGGTTATATTCTGGATTTGCGCAACAATCCGGGGGGCCTTTTCCAAGCCGGGTTGGACATTGCCCAGGAGTGGCTCAACGAGGGGCCGGTGGTCTATACCG
Source organism: Gloeomargarita sp. SRBZ-1_bins_9 (assembly GCA_039794565.1). Classification (NCBI taxonomy): domain Bacteria; kingdom Bacillati; phylum Cyanobacteriota; class Cyanophyceae; order Gloeomargaritales; family Gloeomargaritaceae; genus Gloeomargarita; species Gloeomargarita sp. SRBZ-1_bins_9. The sequence continues at coordinate 56,061 of JAUQVX010000013.1, forward strand.
TAGGCCGCGAGGGGGGCGCAACCGAATTCTCCGCCAGTGGCCAGGCCTTGACGAATAAACCCCTGGTGGTGCTGATTAACCACGGCACGGCCAGCGCCAGTGAGATCCTGGCGGGAGCGTTACAGGACCATCACCGGGCCTACCTGGTGGGGGAGACCACCTTTGGCAAGGGCTTGATCCAGTCCATTTTTCCCCTGAGCAACGGCGATGGCCTGGCCGTCTCGGTCGCCCGTTACGAGACCCCGGCCCACCACAACATTCACCGGCGAGGCATTGTGCCCGACCAGGTGGTACCCGCACCCCCCGATGGCATGACCAGCCTGGAGCAAGACCCCCAGTACCAGGCGGCGGTGGCTTGGCTGGACCGTTACTTAGCGCAGGCATCAGGCTCTATCCTGGAGAAAGGGTCGCAGGGGTGACATGGAAAAAATCCACGTGGGTTTGCTGGGGCTGGGAACGGTAGGGGCAGGCGTGGCCGAAATTTTGCTGGACCCGCAGGGCCGTCATCCCCTTTTGGCCGACCTGGTGTTGCGGCGGGTGGGGGTGCGTTCCCTGCACAAGCCCCGGGCATTGCATTTACCGGCGGGCTTACTCACCACGGATTTGGTGGGTCTGGTGCAGGACCCGGACATCCACATTGTGGTGGAGGTGATGGGGGGCCTAGAGCCGGCGCGCAGTTTAATCCTACAGGCCATTCAGCAGGGCAAGCACGTGGTCACAGCCAACAAGGCGGTCCTGGCGCGCTATGGGTCAGAACTGTGGCAGGCGGCCCAGGAAAAAGGGGTGTATGTGCTGATGGAGGGGGCCGTTGGCGGGGGGATTCCCATCATTCATCCTTTGAAGCAGGCCCTGGGGGCCAACCGATTGACGCGGGTTTTGGGCATTGTCAACGGCACCACCAATTTCATCCTCACCCAGATGGAGGAAGGGGGGATGGATTTTGCCACGGCCCTGGCCACAGCCCAATCCCTAGGCTACGCCGAAGCGGACCCCCGGGCTGATGTGGATGGGGAAGACGCGGCGGACAAAATTGCCATCCTGGCGACCTTGGCGTTTGGGGTGCAGGTGGTGCGGGAGGAGGTTTACTGCGAGGGCATCGGCGGCATCGAACCCGTGGATTTGCAGTACGCCGAACGGTTGGGTTTTCGGGTGAAGTTACTGGCCCTGGCCCAGCGGCAGGGGGAATTTTTGGACATTCGTGTCCACCCCACCTTGATCCATCGCAGTCATCCGCTGGCGGCGGTTCAGGGGGTGCAAAACGCGATCGTTTTGGGGGGGGAGCCGGTAGGGGAGGTGATGCTCCAGGGGCCAGGGGCCGGGGCCGGGCCAACCGCCAGTGCTGTGGTGGGGGATATCGTGAATGTGGCAGCTACCCTGCGGGCCAATTCCGGGTATCATCCCTTGTTGGGGACCACCGGCACGGTGCCGACCCGACGTTTACCCATGGATGAGGTGCACACCCGTTTCTACACCCGTGTTTTGGCCCAGGACCGACCCGGGGTGATTGGCCAGCTAGGGACGAGTTTTGGCCGCCATGGGGTGAGCCTGGAGTCGGTGGTGCAAATCGGTCGCCGGGAAGAGTTGGCCGAGATTGTCGTCGTTACGCACCAGGTGCGGGAGGGGGATTTTTGGTTAGCACTGGAGGAGATTCGCCAGTGTGCGGCGGTAACGGCCATTCCCACGGTGCTACGGGTTTGGTCGTAGAAGACCCGCAACTGCAGGAGATTCAGGACCTGGTACGGGCGGCGGCCCGGGCGCGGGAGGGTAATGTTACCGCTTTGTTGGCCCTGTTGCGCTTGTTGGAAGCCCTGCACCGGGAAATCGAAACGGGGCCATTTAATGAGGCGCTGCCCCAAACCCGCCGGGATTTGTACAACCTATTGCTGGATATGGAGGCCCATGGGGGGTGGCCCTACATCTATCGCCGCAGCCTTGAGAGTCTATTGACCCACCTACGGGAGACCGAGGCCTTGACCGATACCTCGGAATGAAATATTGTCTCCCCAGTACCCCTTTGCGGGAAAATAACGGTACACTGATGCCATAGCCCCGTGCCTCCACGCCGTCGAAGGGAGAGTGGTCATGCTACCGGAACAGCAGCGCAAAATCTTAATGTACTTCATTGAAGAGGCCAAGGAACATTTGCAGACCCTGGAGCAGGGATTAATGAATCTCCAGACCCACTCCCGCAACAGTGAAATGGTCAACGAAATGTTCCGTGCCGCCCATTCCATCAAAGGGGGAGCGGCCATGTTAGGTTACGACAGCATTCGCCGCACGGCCCACCGGCTGGAGGACTGCCTGAAAATTGTCAAGGAGCATCCGGAAACCCAAGTGGACCACGAGGTGGAGGATTTATTTTTACAGGGTTTTGAAACGTTGGAAGAGTTAATTCAACATCTGGAACGGGGGGATTTCTCTGAGGAAATGGGGCAACTAGCCCTGCAAAAAGCTGAACCCATTTTTGGCCTGCTACAACAGCGTCTAACCGGGGTGCCTGTTGAGGGGCAACCCACGGTTCCGGCCAACTTTTCCAAGCAAGTGTTGGCCATCCTGCGGCAGATATTGGAACTGGTTAAACAGGGGGGTGGTCCAGACGGGGCGCAACAGGTTGCGGCACTATGCGGTCGGTTAGGGGCGCTGGCGCCAGCAATTCCCACCTGGCAAACCCTCATCCAAACTGCTCAGAAGGCCGTGACCAACCCCCGTGTACCCTTAACCAAAATTGCCAGTGTAGTCATCAACGAACTCAAACAGGCCAGCGAACTGATTCAACAAGGGAAAAGTCAGCAAGTGGCTCCTAGTGCGTTGCTCTGCCGCCTTGCCGGTGTTGAGGCAGCTCCCCCTGCCGCACCCCAACAGATCACGATTCCCCTGGAACCCCGGGAGGCGGCCAGACTGTTAATTGACCACTTTGACCCGGCGCAACTGAGCATTCTGGCCAAATTGCTGGTCCAAGCCCTACGTCGTCCCGCCTGATGTCGTTCATCTGGGGCCAACGCACCTATCTCATGGGCATTGTCAACGTCACCCCCGACAGTTTCAGTGACGGTGGCGATTACTTTGCGCCGGAATTGGCCATCGCCCACGGGCAGAGACTGGTGGCGGAAGGAGCCGATATTTTGGATATTGGCGGCCAATCCACCCGACCCGGTGCGGAGATCATCCCCCTGGAGGAGGAATTGCGGCGCGTGATCCCCGTCATTACCGCTCTTGCCCAGACCGTTACCGTTCCCCTTTCTGTGGATACCACCCGGGCAGAGGTTGCCGCCCAAGCCCTAGCTGCAGGGGCCACCTGGGTCAACGACGTATCCGGCGGCACCGACGACCCCGACCTTTTAGCGGTAGCCGCCCAGGCAGGCGCAACAGTAGTACTGATGCATCGGCGGGGCACCCCCAAAACCATGCAAAGCCTGACCCACTACGACGACCTGATCGGAGAAATTCGCGATTTTTTAGGACGGCAAGTTGATCAAGCCCGGCAACTGGGCATCCAACAAATTGTGATTGACCCCGGCATTGGTTTTGCCAAGGATGTCAGCCAAAACCTCACCATTTTGCGGGAGCTACACCAATTCAAAACCCTCAATTGCCCCATTTTGGTCGGTCCTTCCCGCAAAAGTTTTATTGGGCATATCCTCAACCAACCCGACCCCAAACAGCGGGTATGGGGAACCGCCGCCGCCTGTTGTGCCGCCATTGCCCACGGGGCCGACATTGTGCGGGTACACGACGTAGCGGCCATGAAACAAGTCACCCAAGTTGCCGATGCCATCTGGCGAGAACGCCTTACTGAAAACTCGCCTGCTTACGCAGTAACTCCTCCAGGGTGAGGTCAAAATCCGCCTGTCCGGCAAATACCGTACCCACTTCCTGGCGGTAAAACGTCACCGACGCCAAATGGTAATGTTCCTCCGTCAGGGGAATATAGCCCACTTGGGGGACGATTTTGGGGGCATTTTTCAGGTAAAAATCCACAAAGTCCTTGAGCACTTGCTTTTCTTGGGCTTTGGCGGCGTTGACATAAATAAACAGGGGGCGCGTTAAGGGACGGTAGCGATAAAGCAACACATTTTCTCGAGTTGGGGCCACCGGTCCTTTGCCGTTGTCAATGGGCACCGCCTTCATCTTGTCCTTATTTTTTTCGTAGTAGGCCAACCCAAAATAACCCAGGGCGTTAGGGTCCCGGACAATGGCCTGAACCAGAATGTTGTCATCTTCGCTGAACACCACATCCTTGCGGATGGCATCCACCTGGCCGACAATGGCTTCGGCGAAATAATCAAACGTACCCGAATCAACCCCTGGGCTAAAGAGATGCAAAGGCCGGTCAGGGAAGGTAGCCCGTACCTGGCTCCAGCGCTTCATTTTCCCCTCCGCCGCCGGCTCCCAAATTGTTCGCAACTCCTGTACCGTTAAGTAATCCACCCAATCATTTTGTCGGTTGACCACCACGGTCAGGGCATCAAAGGCGATAGGCAGTTCGATATACCGCACATTGTTGCGATTACATAAATTCATTTCCGTGCGATTGATAGGACGGGAAGCATTAGCTATATCTATTTTGCCCTCGCAGAACTGGCGAAATCCGCCCGTGGTACCCGAAAATTGGACTGTTAATTCTAAAGATGGTGGTTTGGTTTGCCGAAAGGCCTCGGCCACCGCCTTGCTAATAGGATAAACAGTACTGGAACCATCAATGACAATCCTAGCCGGCTTAGTCGAACCACCCCCATTACACCCCCATATCCACAGGAGTAAGCTCACCAACAAAGCCCCTATCCGGCATCGTCGGCTCCAGCGCCACATCCCCGTTTCCCCCCCCCTAGTGAACCCACGCTTCCATGAATAACCCAGCGTTGATCTCCTGTCAAGCCGGGAGGCAGAAAATTTCCGATTTTTTTAAGTTCAATTTAGGGATCAAGCCTATCTTCTTTCTGATATTCTAGGTAGAGTAGATGGGCAAGTGGGTGGTCCGGGCAGAACATGGATGAGATTTTGGAAAAAATACGGCGGCAATTTGATTACGGACCTTATCCCCGTATTCCTATCGATAAATCCCCCAAGGATGACCTGGATACCCTATTCATACACGACTTCACCACACCCTACTACCTACGCTATCACCAACTACCACCTCAGAATGTCACGATTTTAGATGCCGGTTGCGGTTCGGGTTACAAGGCGTTGGCGCTGGCCCTGGCCAATCCAGAAGCAAGAGTTGTTGGCATTGATTTATCGGAACAGTCGGTGGAACTGGCCCGCAAACGACTGGAATTCCATCAGATTACCAACTGTGAGTTTCACGTTCTCAGGATTGAGGATGTAGGTGAACTGGGGCTCACTTTTGATTACATCAACTGTGATGAGGTATTGACATTAGTGCCGGACCCGGTTCCCATTTTGACAGCCCTGAAAAACGTGCTCAAACCCCAGGGGATTCTGCGGGTGAATGTCCACAACCTCTACCAACGACGCTTCTTTTTTCAGGCCCAGGAGCTTTTTGGGTTGCTGGGATTGATGGAAAACAATCCTGAGGAGTTGGAAGTGCAAACAGCCTATGAAATCCTGGATCAGCTTTCTGACCAAACCTACCTCAAGAAAGCTACCTGGAACCGCCAGATATTGGGAAGTAAATCCATATCTAATGAAAAGTTAAGCGAAAAAGGCACAGAGTTTATTCTTATGAACTACTTACTCCAAGGAGATAAGGGTTATACCATCCCCCAACTCTTCTCTTTTCTGGAGGCAGCGGGGCTGGTGTTTATCGAAATGGTGCGCTGGCCCAAGTGGCGACTGCCATCCCTGTTCAAGGACCCCCAGAATTTACCCACGGCCATATCCCTGGCCATTGATGGTGCTAGTCCTGCGGAGGTTTTGCACCTGGTGAATTTGATCCACTGCGGTGAACGTCTGCTGGATATCTGGTGTGGACATCCCTACGAGCAAAGCCCTGAGCCTGTGCCGGATCAGGCGCTGGTTTCTCTGCATCCCCAACTGCGTCATGAGCGGGTCAAGGCGGCCTGGCAGTCCAACCTTCAAAATGGTTTACCCCTGGTGATTTCGGATTATTTGAAGGTACCGGCGCAGGGGATATTCCAAGTTGAAGAAGTCCAGGTGGATGCGATTGCTTTGGGAGCGCTGTGGCCATTGTTTGAAGGACCACAACCTTTTTCCCGTTTGCTACAAAGATGGTTGCAACTGTATCCCCGGGATTTACTAACGATGGAACCAACCACGGAAGCGAGAGCCAGCACTATGCTGCGGGAGCTGTTGTTATTTTTGCAGCGTTATCTGTATGTGTTATTGACGCCGGCCTCAAGTTAATCATCCAGGGCAGCCGTTAGCAGTGCACCGCCGATAAAGACGCCCACTAGGGGTAAGGGGCAGTGACTCCACCAACTACCGATTAATGCTGCGAAACTGAGCACGCTGGTCAAACCCAAGGCCCAACGTTCTTGGGGGGATAGGCCGTACGTGGCCTTCAGTTGCTGGAGGACCTCTTCAGGGATGGGAACTGGCATCACGGCCTGCGGAGGAAAGGCCCAATAGGTGCCCTCAACGGCCATCCATTCACTCCAGCCGTGTTCCCGACACCAGCGGTCAATCCACGCATCGGCCCAACGTTTCATCCGGTTGCTCTCCCTGCCCTCTCTGGCTCTAACCTAGCAAGGTGGCCGGGTCTTTGCAGCGCATCCCCAAAGGACTGTAATGAATCGTTATGTTGGGTTTAGGTTAGGTGCCGGACCCCAGGATGTCTCGCAGGGCTGGCTCTAGGGTGGGGTATTGGTAAGTAAAACCCATGGCCTGCACCCGCTCCGGCAACACCCGCTGGCCAGTTAAGATGACCTGGGCTGCATCCCCCAGCAATAACTCCAAAACCACAGCCGGCACCGGTAACCAGGACGGGCGTTGCAGGACTTGTCCTAGGGTTTGGCAAAATTCCGCCATACGGACCGGTTCAGGCGCCGTGGCGTTGTAAACACCGGACCACCGTTCGTCTTGCAGCGCCGTGCCAATCAGATTCACCATGTCGTCTTGATGAATCCAGGCAAACCATTGGCGTCCAGAACCAATTGGCCCCCCTAAAAACGCCCGAAATGGCGGCAGAATGCGGCGAATTGCACCGCCTAACCCCAGCACAATGCCGATGCGAAAAATGACCAACCGCACTCCCAAATCCTGCACCGGCAGGGCGGCCTGCTCCCAGGCTTGACACACCTGGGCCAAAAAGTCGTCCCCCGGTGGACTGGTTTCCGTAAACGTAGCCGTTTCGCTGGTGCCATAGTAACCAATGGCGGAGGCGTTGATGAGCACCGACGGGCGCCGGGGGGCTTGGGCAATTGCTGCCACCAGCCGTTGGGTTCCCCCCACCCGACTGTCCCGGATGGCCTGTTTGCGGGTCGGCGTCCATCGTCCGATGATGGGTTCCCCCGCCAGATTCACCACCCCGTCACACCCCTGTACAGCGGTGGCGACCTCTGTCCAGGGAAAGACTTGGGCCTGGGGGAACAACGCCTGCGCCCGATCCGGTGAACGGGTCAGCACCCGCACCGTTTCCCCCTCGGCCAACAACCGCTGGACCAGGCGAGCGCCAATAAATCCCGTGGCCCCCGTGACCAAAACAATCATCTAGCGTGGCGTGGGGAGTAACCCGCCCCCGAGTAACCGTTGTAGGTCGAACCCCTGCTGACCAAAGCGCAAGAGGGCCGGAATATCCAGGTTGATTTCCCGAGCCGGGTAGGCCTCCAGCACATTCACCAGCCCAAACCCGTCCCGATCCCGAAAGCCCCCCTGCTCCCGGGGAATAGATGCCAAGATAATCGCCCCCTTCAGACCGGGCATCACCGACGGGGCCTGATTGGGCAAAAACAGGGGAGGAATTTGCATCAATAGCTGTTCCACTGGGGGAGAGTCCACCAGGCGAATGACGCGCCGGGGTTCCAGGGGGATTTTAAACCGCAACACCTGCTCAAAGGCTTGCCGTTCCCTTTCCGGCAGTAGCCGCAACGTGCGCTGCAAATCCGGTGAAAGCTCGTTTTTATCCACAAACCGCCGTAAATCCGGCACCGAAATCCGGGCTACCTCAAAGATGTTGAACCAAAAATTGACGGTTTGAGCCGCCTGGGCCGGCGCTGCCATAGTCCCCACCACCAGGGGCACAGCCAATCCCCACCCCCACTGCTTGAGACGCATTCTGTTCACCTCACCGTTCTTCATGACCTATCATAGCCCGGTCGGTTCCCGCCACCACTAAACCATACCCGCGCCCGTATACTGTCTGGATCAGGGGGGACTCCCCGGGGGCCTCCAACTTGCGGCGCAGCAACCGGATGTGGGCGGCCAGGAGATTCCGGTCCGGCTGTTCCCCCGGCCACAACCAGGCCAGCAACTGGTTATGGGACAGGACTTGCCCCGGCTGTTGCATCAACAGGGCCAACAGTTGGGTCTCCTTTTCCGACAGGACAATGGCCCGTTCTCCCCGGTAGGCCAACCGTTGATCCGGCAACAGCACCAGGTCCCCCACCGTCAAGCGCGTTGCCGGAGCCACAGGGGTTGGTCGGCGCAACAAAGCCCGCACCCGCGCAGCCAATTCGGCAAAGGCAAAGGGTTTCACCAGGTAGTCATCGGCGCCCGCATCCAGCCCCTGTACCCGGTCGGTCACCCCGTCGCGGGCCGTCAGGAACAGCACTGGTGTGGTGATCCCTTCGCGCCGGAGCCGCTGGCATAGACTCAGCCCGTCTAACCGGGGCAACATCCAGTCCAGAATCAGCAGATCGTAGTAATGCTGTTTCGCCAGCCCATAGGCGGTTTCACCGTCCCGTACCAGGACCACCCGGTAACCCTGTTGCTCCAGCAGAGCCGTCAAGGGTTCCGCTAAATCCAGGTCATCCTCAACCAGCAACAATGACATGGCCATTGGTTCACCGCATCGCCGGAGTCTTGATGTAGCTGTTAGGACAGTGATTGAGCAGCATGTTTCCGGTGGTCGTCGGCGTCGGTTGGGCGAGACGATCTAACCCCATGCTACAGTAGGAAACAGCAAATGGCCGATGAGTGAACCCCTATGACAGTCACGACCCTGCCGGTCGAAAAAACTAAATTGGCGAAGCCGCCTTTGCAGGTGGAATTACTAGGTAGTAAGGTGTTGCGGCAGAACGCCAAGCGGGTAACCCAGGTGAACCAGGAACTGCGGGACCTGGCAGTGCAGATGTTGCAAACCATGTACAGCCGGGAGGGTATCGGTTTGGCTGCGCCCCAGGTGGGGATCCTCAAGCAGGTGATTGTGGTGGACACAGAACCGGACAATGCTGCTACTCCGCCCTTGGTCTTGGTGAATCCTGTAATCGAGGCCCAGAGCGTCGAGCTGGTGACGGGTGAAGAGGGTTGTTTGAGTATTCCGGGGGTCTTTTTACCGGTGAAACGGCCGGCCCAGGTAACCGTCAGCTATAAGGATGAGTGGGGGAAATTGCACCGGCGGGAATTCCGGGATTTGCTGGCGCGGGTGGTGTTACACGAGATGGATCATTTGCAGGGGGTGATGTTCGTGGACCGGGTGGAGAACCCATTGGCGCTGGCGCGGGAGTTGAGCAAACACCGGTTTTCCCTGGCGGATGTACGGCGGGTGCGATGAGTCCCTTGACACCGGTCAGTGGCCTGTTTTTGGCAGGCGCTTGCGTAGCAGCCATTGCCGCCGTGGGGTGTGTGTTTGAATTGGGCTACGGGCAACCGCGACTGGGGGCGCCTTTGACCTGGGGGATTCTGGTCCTGAGCGCACCGGCGACGGTTGTTTGTTTCTGGGCAGCGGTGCGGTCGGCGCGGCAGGAGTAGGGGCGTCGCCAGCGGTTCATTCTGGGTTAGGATAGAAATCAAAGAGAGTCCTAGGAGAAACTCAGCCAAGGGATGGCGTAAACTAGGATCAGGGGCAAGAGGAGATGGCACAGTGTGTGCCTACCTGTTGACTTGTCCTGGGTGAATTTATGGGTACCGAACCGACAGAGTCTCCCTATCCACAACCGACGACGGAAGCGCAGCCGATGGAGGCATCGCCTATGCCAACCGGTGAAACGGGTGAAGGTATTTTGGTGGTTCCGCCAGCCAACGGCCAAGGCTCAAATGGCTTAGTCATTCCCACGCGGGCGCGTCAGTTCCATGACCACCGGTTGGAGGAGTTTCACCGGGTCTTGACCAGACACAGCGGCGAACGGCATCTGGTGATTTTACAGGATTTTCCGGACCCCGATGCCTTGTCCTCCGCCTGGGCCTATGCCTTGATTGCCCAACAGTACGACATTCGCTGCGACCTGGTGTACACCGGCATTATCAGCCACCAGGAGAACATTGCCCTGGTGAAATTGACGGGGATGCCCGTGCAAAATTGGTCGCCCACGACCCTCAAGGACCGGGATTGGGGTTGTTACCAGGGGTGTGTGTTTATTGATAATCAGGGGGCGACCAGTCAGTTGACGCCCTGGGTGCAGCAGATGCAGTTGCCGGTCATTGCGGTCATTGACCACCATTCCCAGGGAGAAATGACGGCGGAGTTTGTGGATATCCGTCCCAATATCAAGGCCACGGCCACCATTCTCACCCAGTATCTGCAAGGGGAGTTGCTGGTGCTTGACCGTAACGTGACCGAGCATGTCAAGTGTGCCACGGCGCTGATCCATGGGATTCGATCGGATACGCAGGCCTTACTCCAGGCCCAGGAGGAGGATTTGTTGGCGGTGGCCTACCTCACCCGCTATCACGACCCGCAGTTGTTGCGCTCCATCCTACAGGTCAACCGCAGTAAGCAGGCGATGGATGTGATCGAACGGGCGTTGAAAAACCGGATGATCCAGAACAATTTTTCCCTGTCGGGGGTGGGTTACCTGCGCTATGACGCCCGGGATGCGATTCCCCAAGCGGCGGATTTTCTAGTCACGGAGGACAATGTCCATACGGCGGTCGTCTATGGGATTGTCTATGACAAGGACCGGGAACGGGAGTTGGTGATCGGTTCCCTACGGACCACGAAATTGACCCTGGACCCGGACGAATTTTTGAAGGAAGCCTTTGGCCATGACCCCCAGGGGCGATTTTTTGGGGGTGGACGTTCCCAGGCGGGTGGTTTTGAAATTCCCATGGGCTTCTTGGCCGGCTTAAACGACAATCCCAATTACGCCAATTTGAAGTGGGAGGTGTACGACACCCAGATCAAGCAAAAGCTGCTGCGTTTGATTAACCCGGACCGACCGGCGCCGGTGACCTAATGACCTGGCAATTTCTGTTGCAACGGCAGGACGCGCCTCGGCAGGATTGTTGGTTAAAGAGTGGGCGGTCCTTGCAGCCGGGAGTTTATCGTTTGTGGGGACGGACCCAGGGGCTAAGGGCGGTCACCGTGGAGTGGTTTTGGCCGACGGCGAGAGGACGTCAACAGTGGCGGCGACGACGGGTGATGGTCAACCGACGGGGCTTGGCCCTGTTGCTCCCCTGGACCTATTGGGAAGCGGGCGTTTACCGGCTGCGCTGTTGGACGGGGGAAAAACCCAGTCGCACCTGGGAGTCTTGGGGGGATGGCCTAAGTTGGCAAGTGACGGCGAAACCCGCCAGTCCCCACATCCTGGCGTTACACTGGCGCTACCGCTGTCAATTTCCCTGGCATCAGACGCTGCAACTGCGGGGATGGGTCACCCGGGGCCAGGCCCTATCCTTTCGGCTTCAGGACCCCTTGCAAGGGGCGTTGGTGATGCAGGTGCAACAGCCCTTATCAACCCCTGGACCTGGTCTTGTCCCTTTCTGTTTTGATCTGGCCATCCCCACCCATTTGTACCAGCGGGTCCTCCTCGGGGTGGTTGAGGTTTTGGGAACCCCTTTGCAGCAGGAATTGTTACTAGCCAATCCCCTGGTGCCCATCCGTTTGACTCCCCAGTTGGCCGTCGAACCCTGTTCTTTAGCCGATCTGGCGCAACAAGCTGGGCAAATTCTGCAGCGACACCCACCGTTCCCCCCTTTGGCCCGCTCAGGTTAAATCACCCCATCCTTTCCCTGCATAAAATACGGCCTTAAGTGTTATCCTAGGGGCATTGAGGAGTGCGATGACCATCCAATGAATCCATCGGCGGCTGTACCTCGGCCGGAGGTTGTTAGAACGGCAGCAATCGGTCTTCATCATTGGTACGCGGTTGCCCTCAGTAGTGAACTGAAGAAAAACCCCTTGACCGTACAACTTTGGTACCAAAACATAGTGTTGTTTCGTAATCAGAAGGGGGAAGTTTGTGCTTTAGAAAATCGCTGCCCGCACCGGGGTGTGCAACTCAGTAGCGGCTATGTGCAAGGGGATGATATTGTTTGTGTTTATCACGGTTGGAAATTTGATCGCCAGGGCCACTGTGTGGAGATTCCTTATCTACAGGATCATCAGAAATTACCTCCCTGTCGCATTCGCAGTTATCCCGTTCAGGAGAGACATGGATTTATTTGGGTTTTCCCCGGTGACCCAACCCAGGCCCAGCGGGTGTCCATACCAGACCTAGGGGAATGGGAACATCTCAACTACGTGGTGAGCGTAGCACCGTTCCATTTCCGGGGCCATTTTTCCTTCCTGGTGGAAAACCTGATGGACATGTACCACGGCCATTTACACCGTCACTTTCAACCCTGGGGCCATGCTATTTTGCGCAAAAAACATAACGGGCCGGGTTGGGTCGAAGCGGAATACCAGGCCGAATGTTATTTTCGGGTCAATCGTCCCTGGTCGGTCATCCAGTTATTTATTCCGCCCTTGCGCCGTCCCTTTTTGACCCCCCTAATCGTGCGCTATGAATATCCCCATTGGCACGCTTGGCTCGGCCAGGATTTTCACCTGTATTGTTTGATAGCGCCGGTGAGCACGACAGAAACTCGGGCCTATTTGGTGCATACGGTTTCCCTAGGGGCTTTCCGGAATTTGCACCGGTTACCGGTGTGGTTTCGCCGCTGGGTCAAAAATAGTTGTTTTAACGCAGCCCGCGGCTTTTTACGGGGCCTCCTGCGGGAGGATATGGTGATGATGGAGCAGGAACAGCAGGCCTACTTACGGGACCCCCGGCGGCGCTTGTGGGAAGTGAATCCGGTGATTGGGGCGGTACAGAAATTGATCGTCCAGCAAGCCCAGGGTTACAGGACCAGCGATTGAGTATCAGTTTCGATCAGCTTGGCTAGGTCCTGAAGGAACGCCGCCGCGTGCGCCCCGTAGATGACCCGGTGGTCACAAGTAATGGTCACCCGCATGCGCCGCCGCACCGCGATACAGCCCTCATCCCAGGCCACTACCTCCGGCTGGGCAGCACCGACGGCCAAAATTGCTCCCTGATTCGGGGGTAAAATTGCATCGAACTGCTCTACACCAAACATGCCCAGGTTCGACAGGGTAAAGGTGCCGCTGGTGTACTCCTGGGGTTGGAGTTGTTTGGCCCGCGCCCGTTGCACCAGGTCCTGCCAGGTACGGGACAGGCTGTAGATGTCCTGCTGGTGGGGGTTGGCCAGCACCGGGGTAATCAAGCCGCCGTCTTCCATGGCTACGGCCACCGCCACGTGGATACCCGCCGGCTGGTGAATCCCCTGTTCCGTATAGCGACTGTTGAGCAGGGGATGCTTGACCAGGGTCAGGGCGACCGCCTTGGCCAGCAGAGCCGTCATGGTCACCCCTTTGCCCTTGATTTGCCGATACAGGGCGTCGAGGGCGTCGGTGGTGATGGCATAGGTCACCCGGAACACCGGCACCGATAGACTGGCCACCATATTGCGTACCACCGCCTGTTGCAGGGTATTGAGGGGGGTCAAGGTGCCGCCTTCGAACACGGGCTGAGCTGGGGGAGTGACCGGTTGGGGAGCAGGCATGGCCGGGGGTGTCACCGGTACGCTAGGCCGGGGCGAAACCACCTTCAGCACATCCTCCGCCGTGATGCGTCCATAGGGACCAGTGCCCTGGATTTGTCGCAGATCGATTTGGTGTTCCTGGGCTAGTTTCCTGGCCCGGGGCGAGGCCACCACCCGTCCATTGGTGCGGCTGGAAGTCGCTGGCTCTGGTTGGCTGACGGCTATTGGCTCTGGCGCTGGGGTAGCTGGCGTGGCCCCTCTTTTCAGCTCAGCT
>JAUQVX010000014.1 GCA_039794565.1 Gloeomargarita sp. SRBZ-1_bins_9
CCGCACCAGAGCCTCCAGTTCCGGGGCTACCCCCCCCATGCGCACCAAAGCCAGCAACGGCGCCTTAACCACCACCCCCGACAACAGAGCCGACACCGGCGCCGCCACCTCCGCGTGGGTCATGGGCAACCAGAACCCCAGCAAGAACACCCCCCCCTTGACCAGCAACCCCAGCACCAGCAGCGCCTTCGCCTCCGGGGGCGCCCCCCGCAACCCTTGCCAAGCAAACGAACCCTGGGCCTCGTACACCAACACCGCCCCCACCAGGTAAAACAGCATGGCCACGTTGCTGACAAACAAATAGCGCAGCCCCACCCAGATCAACCGTTCCTGGCCCGTAATCGTCATCAGCAAAAACGCCGCAATCGCCACCACCTCCAGGGCCACATACAAGCTCACCCCATCCGTCACCGCAAACGCCACATTCAAACTGCCGTGCAGGATCAGCAACTGGGCGCAAAAAAAGGGCGTTTGGGTATTCCAGGTTGCAAAGGTCACCGCCAGGGTCACCAGGGCATTGGTCAGGACAAAAAACGCCGCCTGCTCATCCAGCAACAAACTCACCCCAAAGTGATCCAGCAAATGCAGGGATACCGGTGCCTGTCCTCCCAGCAGAGCCACCCCATACCCCAGGGACCCAGCCGCCCCCAAAACACTAAAAAACCGCGCCAACCCCGGGAGCAAATAGGTCAAAAAGGCCAGGAAAAACGCCCCCCCAAGCCAGAGAATCGTTCCCGTATTCATGGGCGGTAATGGCTTTCGATGTCCCCCACCTCCAACGTGGGAAAATCCCGCGCCAATTTCATCACCGCCACCAGCATCAGCGCCTGAATCGAAAGCCCAATCACAATCGCCGTCAAAATCACTCCCTGGGGCACCGGGTCAGCGTACTGCACCGCCCGTCCCGGCGTAAAGATAGGTGTAAAAACCCCCTTTTGGGCCGCCGCCACCACGTAATACGCCACCACCCCCGTACTCATCACATCCATGGCGATGGTTTTCATGAGCAAATTGCGCTTGAGCAGGATACCCCCAAAACCCAACAGGACCGTGGCAAACACACAGGCCTCCAACATATCTTCCCCCCCCCCCGCGTGCCTGCTTTGATCTTATCTTAAGCCGCCTCCACCGCCGTGGGTAGGTTCAATTCCACCAGCGCCTTTTGCAGGGCCAACTTGCGGTCGCTCACCAGGTGGTCGAGGGGTAATCGGTCCAGCAGCCCAAACTTTTGCAGGCGATTGCGCGTCCGCCCCGCCGCCCCCACGATATAGACCACCCGCCCTTTTTCCAGCGCCTCCACCACCATATTCTCAATCGCCAAACAGGCCGTCACCCCCAGCATCGGCACATCCGTCAAATCCAAAATAATCGCCCCCACATTCTGCATCGCCGCATGTTCCCGGGCAATGGCCCTCGCCACCCCAAAAATCATCGGCCCGCTGAGATAAAAAAGCAGCACCTGCCCCTGCGCCTGGGCCAGCAACGCCTTCTCCTCCGGAGTTAAGGGAATCGCATCATCCGCATCCGTAATCGTTTTCACCTCTTTTGATTGCAACTCCGACAGGCGCTCAATCGTCAGCATATTGGCAATAAACACCCCCACAAACACCGCCACGATCAAATCCACCAACACCGTCAACGCCAGCACCGTGTACATAATCAGCGCTGCCCGCCACGACACCACATGCGCCCGCTTCAAGAAACTCCAATCCAAAATATCGATCCCCACCTTCACCGCAATACCCGCCAACACCGCCATTGGGATGTCTTTCATCAAAGGCGCCGCCCCCGCCACGATGGCCAAGAGCACCAACGCCCGCGTCATCCCAGAAATGGCCGTTTTCGCCCCCGTTTGGATATTCACCACCGTTCCCATCGTCGCCCCCGCCCCTGGCAATCCCCCACACAATCCCGAAACAAAATTGCCAATTCCCTGCCCGATTAACTCCTTATTGGAATCATGCTCCGTGCGGGTCAAACTATCGGCAATCACCGCCGTCAACAGCGTATCAATACAACCCAGGATAGCCAGCATAACCGCATCCACGAAAATCGTGCCCATCTGCCCCAGGGTAAAGGTTGGGCGCGTCAAAGTGGGCCATCCTACCGGAATCTCCCCGATCACCCGAATATCCGCATCCTGGAAAAACAGCAACGACACCCCTGTACCGACAATCAGCGCCAACAATTGGGGGGGCACAAAACGCTTCCACCGGTTAGGTGTCAAAAAAATAATCGCCAGGGCCAACGCTGCCAGAAACACCTCATTGGGGTCAATATTGCGCAGCAAGTCTGGGAGCGCCTTAAGCGTGCCGATAACTCCCCCCTTAGGTGTCTCCTGACCCAAAAATGGCCCGATTTGCAAAATGATTAAAATCACCCCAATTCCCGACATGAACCCCGAAATCACGCTATAGGGCATCAGGGTGATGTATTTTCCCAACTTAAACAGGCCCAAAATCACCTGAAAAATCCCCGCCAGCATCACCACCGTAAAGGCCATCGCCAGACCGTTTTCCGGGTTAGCCGCCGTCAAACTGGCCACAATGGTTGTCATAACGACCGTCATCGGTCCGGTGGGTTCCGAAATCAGCGTCGGTGTCCCCCCAAACAGCGCCGCAAAAAAACCCACACAGACCGCCCCGTACAGACCCGCCACCGGATTGCGCACCGCCGCCACCCCAAAGGTGAGCGCCAAGGGAATCGAAACAATCGCCGTTGTGATTCCCCCCAAAATATCCGCCCGCAAATTGCCTAAATGTATCTGGTTGGTGATGGCCATAGGTAAAAATAAACGCTCCTGTACCGGGATAAGCCGGGACTATGTTTACTATAAAGAGAACTGTGGACCTAAGCTCATTAGTCTTATTTATTGTTGTTATCACCGGGTTTGATAGGTATTTACACCGGGGGATAGGGGCTATAGCTACCGCTGCGTAACCCCAAAACCGGTCAGGGGGCCTGCAAGTTTTGTTTCAGCCATTTGAGCAGGGCGACGATGGCGGTGAGCGTTACCCCTAGCACCAGGGACCCCAGCAGCAAGCGGTCAATGCCCTGCCGCAGCAGAACGGCCAACCCCACCAGCGTCATCCCCCACAGCCCCGCCAAGCCCCACACCGGCAGCCAGCTCCGCCCCCAAAACCACACCCATCCCCCCAGCAGCAACCCCACCAGGAGACTCCAGCCCGGCGGCACCGCCCAATACCAACTTACTGCCATCACCCCCAAGCCCATCTCCGCCGCCAACCAAAACACCTGTCCCAGACCTTGCCACCAGGGTTGAGCCATTTGCCGAGAAGGCAAAGGATGGGTGGACGCCACAGCGCCGCTACGGGGGGCGATCGTTGGGGGAGACGTGGGGCGCAGGGGCTTAGAGGAAGGGGGCAACTGGACTTTGCGGGGCATTTGGTTGAGCCGTTCCAAAACCGTCTGGGCGCTGGGGAAGCGTTCTTGTACCACCGTCCGCACCATCCGGTCGAGAATCTGGGCCAACTCAGGACTCACGCGCACCTTATCCCGCCATTGCCAGGTACCCCGGTAGGCGTCGTAGAGTTCCTCCGGCGGCAACCCCGTCAATAACCGCAAACAAGTAACCCCCAACCCGTATAAGTCTGTCGAAGGATAGACTTCTCCTCCGTGGTATTGCTCCGGCGCCGCATAGCCCACCGTGCCGATCGTCGTCCACTTGGAACCAGCAAAAAGGTCCCGTACCGCACCGAAATCCAGCAGATAAATCTTGCCCGTTTGCCGCTGGCGCATGATGTTGGCCGGTTTGATATCTCGGTGGATGATATTGCGGCTGTGGACAAAATCCAGAATGGGCAAAAGCGCCTTGAGTAACTCAATAACTTTTTGTTCTGTGAAGGGGCCAAGCCGTTGCAATTCGTGTTCCAAATCTTCGCCGTCAATGTATTCCTGCACCAGATAGAAGTGTTCTTGCAGTTGCTTGGGGTTATCCCTTTTGGGGACTGCTAGGGGAAAATAGGCATACAGGTCGGGGATACAGTCATGTTCGTTGCCCACCTTTTGCAGCACCCGCGCTTCCCGGTCGAACAACCGCTTAGCCATGGCCACCTCCTCAGCATCCATCCCCCCAGGGCGAAAGTGTTTGACCACGCAGTACTCCATGGTGGGGAGATAGCGGTTGATGGCCAGGTAAGTCGCCCCAAAGCCCCCCTTACCCAAGGGCCGGATGGGAATATAGGCCCCCGCCAGAATCAAAGGCATCCCACAGCTTTGACAGTGGACTTGAGGAATACTGCGGAGCTTTTCCTCGTCAATATCTAGCCGGTTCAGGGGGCCAGGACAACCAGGGCGGGTGCAGTAAAAATCCATGAACCCAGGCACGAGCGCTCACAGGAAAACCTGGCCGCAACCAGGCTAACTGTATTGTAGTCGGAAGCCAAAGCTGAGCAGTGGGAACCTAGGCACTTCCATCGGCACCTGTATTTTGCTTTTCAGGGCATGCCAACGACAACAGTTGCCTCTAGGTTCACAGACCTGGCTGTTGGCGGGACGGGGCGGCATTAGGTCTGATGGAAACCAGCTAACGGCTACCCCTAACGCCGTAGGTACTGGGCCAGCCAGCGGGCAATCGTCACACTGGCGCCAGGGCCACCCATCCGCTGCCGACCGTTGCGGGCGATCAGGTGCAGTTCGTCGGGATTGCTAAAGATGTCCTGGAGGGCGGGGCCGACGGCTTCTGGCCGCTCCACCAGGCGCAGGGAAGGGCCGAGCAAGCGCTGCTGGTAACGGGCAAAACGGCGGGTGTACTGGGGACCCTCCCCCGGAAAACTCACCACCGGTTTCCCTAAACCCACCAATTGCTCGGTGGCCGTCCCCGCCAGGGCGATCCCCCCGTGGGCCAGGTGCAAACAGTCGTTAAACGCTCCCTGAACCACCATCAGGCCCACCTGGCCGTAGCCAAACCCCACCCCTGGATACACCGGCCAGCGGTGTTGGCGCAGGGCTGCTTCGATGGGCTGCCGCTCCACGTTGGGGGCCAAAGCCGCCAGGAATAAAATTTGCGATGCCGTCAAGCACTCCACCACCCCCGGCAACGCCCGCAGGATCAATTCCCAGTTGCGATAGGCCTCCGGGACCCGGGAACCGGGGAGCAATACAATCACCAGGGCTTCGGTAAAGGTCGTCGGTAGGGTCAATTGGCCGGTGGGGTCTAGGCCATCCATCATGGGGTTGCCCACCCACTGCACCGGTAGGGACCAGCGTTTGAGCCAGGTGCTGGTCAGTTCATCCCGGGCAAAGGTGACCAGGGAGCGGCGGATCAACCAGCGTTCCCAGGGGTAAAACACCGACCCAGCCCAGCCCTCACACCACTGGGTTGTGGGTAAAGGCCCCTGTTCATCCCGCAGGTGGTACTCCGACTTGGCGGTGGCCACAAACACAAAGGGGCGCCCACTTTGCCAGGCCAACCACAGGGGCCAAATATCCCCCACCGCCAAGACCAGTCCCCGGGGTGACGCCCGCGCCCATTGCCGGACTGCCCGCCATTGCTGCCCAATCAAGCTCCATAACCCCGCCCGCAGGTCTTGCCACCAGCCCTTGTGGATAAAACCGCCGGACGGTAAATCCCGCGCCGGACCGATCAGGGGAATCCCCATCTGCCGGTAAATTTCTCCCCGACCCACCAGGGGCAAGGCCCGGCAGACAACCCCCATTTGTTCCTGCTGCAACGCGGTTAAGATGTTGCCGGCGATCCGGTCTTCCCCATGGCCATTACTCAAACACAACAACCGCATCGGGGGTTCCAGGCCATTCATGGACTGATATTACCGCACAACACCAGCACCGTTTAATTCAACAAGGCCTCCAGGGCGGCCAAATCGGGCACTCGAATCAAGCCTCGTCCCGCCGTCCCCTCCCCCGACCCTTGGGCGCCTTTGCCGGCGACCCGCTCGATGACCCCTTCTTGCTCCAACTTGCGCAACACCCGGGTGACCGTTTCCCGCGTTAACCCACTGAGACTGCCCAGTTCCCGGTGGGGCAGGTTAGGAATTTCAATCCCCCGGGCGCTGGTGCGTCCCTGTCCTTCCGCCAGAAACAGCAATACATCCGCCACCCGCGCCACGCTATCCGACTCTCGCACCCGCAACCGCCGGTTCAGTTGCCGCAGCCGCCGGGCCATCAACTGGGACAGCCGCAATCCCATCAACGGCTCCGTCCGCACCAGGTGCATAAAGTCCCGCCCCGACAGGCCACCCACCAGCACGGGCGTCACACTTACCACATCGCAGGAGCGGGGGGAAGCCGCCAGGGCCGCCATTTCCCCAAAGATTTCCCCCGGTCCCAGAATATTCAGGGTAATTTCCCGCCCGTCCCGGTTATGGGTGCGGATCTTGACCCAGCCCTCGATGATGAAGTACACGGTGCCGCCCCCCTCTTCCTCCATAATCAGGATTTTGTCCGCCCCGTGGGGGGCCAGGGATAACCGCTGACCAACCCACTCCAAGGCCGTTGACTCCCAACCCTCGAACAGGGGCGAATGCCGCAAGGCGGTGAGGATGTCGGGGGTGGGTCTGGTCATCAATAGCCCTCTGAGTGGGAAACGTCCGGGACTAAAGCGGGGCCTATGCTACAGTTTGTACAAAAAGTATTTACACAACCGTGGGCCGAGAAGACTGGATATGATCTCTCTACTATTCAAGCAAATCCCGGTCGGCAACTCCAGTCAAGGGGTTTGAGTCATGCCTGCCAACCCAGGGCTGGTGGTGCTGACGGAGCATTTGTTTTACTACCATCGCTGCGCCCGTCGCAGTTTTTTGGACCACCGCCAGGGCGTAGTGCACCAACCCGAACGGTCGCGGCACCGGGAAGACCTTTACCAGCGCTGGCCGGGGGTACGTCCGGTGTATCAGCCGCCGGATTGGGAACAGGGGTTTCAGGGGACGGTTGCCTTGATGCAGCAGGGGGTGCCGGTTATTCACCAGGGGGTGTTGCGGGTGGAAACCCCTGCCGCTGTTTTAGTGGGACGACCGGACTTGCTGATTCGGGAACCGGGCGCCTCCCGCTGGGGGGACTGGCATTACCGACCGGTGGATATTCGGCTCGGCCAACGGCTCAAACCGGAATATCAGGCGGCGGCGGCGTTTCACAGTTGGTTGCTGGCCCAAATCCAAGGAGTTTGGCCTTGTTGGGGGGAATTGGCCTTACCGGGTCCCCGGTTTTTGCGGGTTAATCTGGCCCAAGCTCTCCCTTCCATGCACCAAATGCTGGCGGCCTGTCTGGAAACCCTCAAACAGGACCAAGCGCCGGAGGTGTTCATCAGCCGTAGCCGTTGTCAGCTGTGCCCCTGGCTGGACTATTGCAGTACGGTCGCCAAACAAAAGCACCACCTCAGCCTGGTGCCCGGTGTCACTCAAAAACGCTACCAGGAACTGCAAACCCTAGGGTTAGGCAGCATCGAAGCCCTGGCCCAGGCGGACCCCCTTGAACTCTACCGGCGCACCAGCCTAGGGGTCAACACCAGCAATAAATTGGTGCGTCAGGCCCAGGCGATTGCCCAGCAACAGGCCCTGGCGATTGCCCCCATCACCCGTTTACCCCGGGCAGCCGTCGGCTACTTTTTTGATATCGAGGCCGACCCCTATCTGGACTGCGTGTATTTGCACGGGGTTTTGGTGGTCACACCCCAGAAACAGGAGTTTTATTCCCTGGTGGCGGAGCGGGTTGAGGACGAAGGGCGCATCTGGCAGGAGTTGCTGGTGGTCCTGGCGCAGTATCCCCAGGCCCCCATTTACCATTTCTGTCCCTTCGAACCCCAAACCATCCAGCGGTTGGGCCAGCGGTATGGCACTCCCCCCGAACGGGTGCATGGGATTCGCCAGCGCTGCGTAGATTTGCACGCCCGCTTGGTGCGCTCGGTGGTCTTGCCGGTGGAGAATTACACCCTGAAAGCCATTGCCCGCTGGTTGGGGTTTGAGTGGCAGCACCCCCGGGCCGACGGCGCCCAATGCACCCAGTGGTATAACCAGTGGCTCCAGACCGGCGACCGCACCTATCTCCAGGCCCTGCAACGTTATAACTACGACGACTGCCTGGCCACCTATCACCTGTACCGCTGGCTGGTGGATTTTATGGGCAAGCAGGAACTGGCCCGTTCAACCGGCTGATTCCTGGCGCCCGCCGCTAAAGCCCCGTCCCGGTTGCCACTGCACGGCCCCCGCTTGCCCGGTTACAAACGTACGAATTTTCCAGCGTTCCAGGCGGCCCATTTCCCCCTTGGGCACCCGAAAGTTGGAGGCAATGGCGCCGTAGGGTTGTACGGTTCGCAGCAGGTTGTTGCCCAGACGGCCGCCGCTCCACCAGATCACCTGGGCTGACGGCACCCCCTGGCGCACCAGGGTATCTTGCTGTTCCAAGGTGGTGTCCGGCAACCAGAGCAACGATTCCCTACTGGCCGTGATATGCAACAACGGCGGCTGCGTATCGGTCACCTGGAAACGCACCGGCCCCAGCCTGACCCCCTGCAACGCCGACAAAGGTTGGGTTGCCCCCTCCCCATAGACCGCCCGCACCGGTAGGAACTGGCGTAAAGTGGTCCACCCCTGATTGGGCACCCCCGGCCAGGCCACCCCCAGGTCAATCCGGTTGACCCCCTGCAATTGCAAAAAGGGCAACAACGTAAACCGCACCGTGCGTTCATCCCCGGCATTGATCACCGCCACCCGGCCCCGGGCCTGCACCACCATCACCGGTACCCGCCCCGTATCCAGCGCCGTGAATTGTAAGCGAGTGGCATGGCCAATCAACAAAGGCACCACCACCGCCGCCACCCCCAACCACACCGCCCACAACCAGCGCCGCCGTTGCCAGAGCCACCCCCAGCTCAGCAAGCCCAGTAGCCCGTACAGGAGCACCACCTGTCCCACCGTGATCCGGCCCGCCGCAATGGAGTTCCAGGGCAGTTGGTTCGTCCACTGCACCAGCCCCAGCAACAGATTCAAGGGATACTGCAACAGGGCAGCCGCCCACACCCCCACCTGGAACTGCACCAGACCCAGCACCGCCGTCACCATCCCCCCCAACGTCAACACCGTCACCAAGGGCGCCGCCACCGCATTCAAGGGGATGGTGTAGGTATTGATCAGGCCGAAGTAATGCAGTTGCAGGGGCAAGGTCCACAGGTACGCCGCCGTCGGCACCGCAATAAACTCCGCCAACCGGGGGGGCAAAAAGGTCAACCGCTGGGCCATGGGGGTCGCCCACAGCATCAGCCCCAGGGTCGCCAGGAAACTGAACTGAAACCCCAGGTTCGTAATCCAATTAGGGTTGTAGAGTAACAGGACCGCCGCCACCAGCAGTAACAAGGGCAAGGGCTGGCGTTTGCCAGTGACATCTCCCTGTCCCGTTTGCACCAACCCCCACAAGCCGACCGCCCCCATCAGGGAAGCCCGGGCCACCCCCGCCTCAAACCCCGCCAACAGGACAAACACCCCCAGTGCCAGCAGACCCGCCACCAGTTGTACCCGCAACCCCAGGCGATGGGTCACCGCCAGCACCGCCCCCAGCAACAGCGACACGTGGAACCCCGACGCCGCAATCGTATGGGCCAGCCCCGCCCGGGTAAACATCGCCCGCAGGTTACCATCCAAATCCACCACCCGCGCCCCTACCACCATAGCGCTCACCAGGGGTCCCCCCCTATCCCCCAGAGCCTGCTGATGCACGTCTGTTATCCGTTGGCGCAGCCGCCAGAAACCCCAGCCGGCACCCCCCCTATCCACCACCTGCACCTGTTCCCCCCGCAATCCGGCGAAGGTCCCGTGCTGGATCAGGTAGTTTCGAAAATCAAACCCCCCACGAAAGGCCGCCTTCACCGGGAGATACAGGTCCCCCCTCACCGCCACTTTGCGTCCCGGCGTCACCCCTGCGGCCTGGTCCGGCGCCACCGTCACATACAGATTACCGGTCACCCGTTCCGTGCGGGTGTAGGGCGCTTCCCCCACCTCCAATTGTTCAGCGGCCAGGAAAAACCGCCGTTTACCGGCAGCATTCAAGCGCGGCGGATTCAGCACCCGGCCCGTGACCACCACATCCGACTCAGGTGCCCTCCTACTGATGTCATTCGGTCCCGGTTGGGGCGTCCGCCAGTGCAAGTACAGCCCGGCCAACAACCCAATGACTCCGGCCACCACCCACACCCCGGCCACCAACCCCCGTCGCCGCCACCGAGGCATCCGCCGCGCCAGAACCGCCAGCCCCACCCCCAGCACCGGCATCCCATACATTCCGTAGGGCATCAAGGCCACCAACAACCCCACCACCCAGGCGGCGGCCCACACCAGGATCGCTTCCGGCGTCACCAGGGAACCCATAGTCCAATCCTTTCGCCCTCGTATTGTAGGCCCATCCCCCCCACCACCCCCAATCCCTTGGTAGCGCCCATCACATCAGCGTTAAGTTATTTGAAAATCCGTGGACTTTAGTAAGTGTTGGTGGAAAAGCATTGAGGAATGCCCAGCCCGCGCCATTAGTGGGGATAATGGAATACCGACACCACTGCGAGGAGGGGGCATGAAAATAGCCGTTTATGGCAAAGGAGGCATTGGCAAATCCACCACCAGTTGCAACATTTCGGTCGCCCTGGCCAAGCGGGGTAAAAAGGTGCTCCAAATCGGCTGCGACCCCAAACACGACAGTACCTTTACCCTCACCGGTTTTTTGATTCCCACCATCATTGACACCCTGAAAGAACGGGATTACCACTACGAGGAAATCTGGCCGGAGGATGTAATTTATCCGGGCTATGCGGGTGTCCATTGCGTCGAAGCGGGCGGTCCCCCTGCTGGGGCTGGCTGTGGCGGTTATGTGGTGGGGGAAACGGTGAAATTGCTCAAGGAGTTAAACGCCTTTGATGCCTATGACGTGATTTTGTTCGACGTATTGGGGGATGTGGTGTGCGGGGGATTTGCCGCCCCTTTGAATTACGCCGACTATTGCCTCATTGTCACCGATAATGGCTTTGATGCCCTATTTGCCGCCAATCGCATTGTCGCCTCCGTCCGGGAAAAGGCCCGCACCCATCCCCTGCGTTTGGCGGGGTTAATTGGCAACCGTACGAGCAAGCGGGATTTGATTGACAAATACACATCCGTTGTGCCGATTCCGGTGCTGGAAGTATTGCCGGTGATTGACGACATTCGCATCTCCCGAGTCAAGGGCAAAACCATTTTTGAAATGGCGGAAACAGACCCATCCCTGGATCCCATTTGTGATTATTACCTGCACATTGCCGACCAACTTTTAGCCCATCCAGAGGGAGTAGTCCCCCAGGAGGCCCCCGACCGGGAATTGTTTAACCTCCTGTCTGATATGTACCGGCATCCCCCGGCCCAGCCCGCCTTAGCAATGGTATGAACTTAAGCTTGTTGTTGTCATCGGGAGGGACAGCTATGGCCGCGTTTGAGGAATTAAAACTGGCCCTGCGCAACGGCTGGCTGGACTATGTCCGTAACCACCGCCCCTGGCTAGAGGTCTATCTCAAACAGCGGGGGTTCAAAACGCCGGACCATGGTCGTCGTCCCGATGCCGGTTTAATCCTCGGGGTGATCACCATGCAGGCGCCCCAATTGCTGGAAATCCTGCCCACCTTTTTCAAACTCAGCCAGGGTAATCCCGATGCCATTATTGAAGCCTTGGACTTGAACTTTGACCCCTTCAAGGAATTAGCCAAACCAGTGGGGCAACTGCCGGAATCCGCCGGTCACCCCCAGGAAGCTGAAAGTACTGATGGCAGCTCTTTTTGAGGAGAAACAAACATGACCCCAACGACCGCAACCCATGGCTTGACCTTCGACTGCGAAACCGGTCATTACCACACCTTTTGCCCCATCAGTTGTGTGGCCTGGCTGTACCCCAAGATTGAAGACAGTTTTTTCCTGGTCATCGGCACGAAAACCTGTGGCTATTTCCTGCAAAATGCCCTGGGGGTTATGGTGTTTGCTGAACCCCGTTATGCTATGGCGGAGTTAGAGGAGGGGGACATTGCTGCCCAACTGCAGGACTACGCAGAGCTAAAACGGTTATGTCTGCAAATTAAACGGGACCGTAATCCCAGTGTGATCGTGTGGATCGGCACCTGCACGACGGAGATTATCAAGATGGATTTGGAGGGGTTGGCGCCCCAAGTGGAGGCAGAAATCGGCATTCCCATTGTGGTGGCCCGGGCAAACGGCCTAGATTATGCCTTTACCCAGGGGGAGGACACGGTACTGGCGGCCATGGTCCAGCGCTGTCCCGAGGTTCCCCCCCCTGACCCGTCACCAACCTGGCCCCAATTCCTGCGTGGGCGGCGCGGGTCGGCTTCCTCGGCGGACCACCCCCCCTTGATCCTATTCGGTTCCCTGCCCGACCCGGTGGTAACCCAGTTGACCCTGGAGTTGGAAAAACAGGGGATGCGGGTGGCGGGTTGGTTGCCGGCCAAGCGCTACACGGAATTACCGGCCATTCCCCCGGGGGCCTTCGTCTGTGGGGTGAATCCCTTTCTGTCCCGTACCGCCGCTGCCCTGGTGCGCCGTCGCCAATGCCGGTTAATCTCGGCACCCTTTCCCATCGGTCCCGACGGCACCCGGGCGTGGATCGAAGGGATTGCCCAGGCCCTGGGGAAACCCACGAGCAACCTGGTCCAGCGGGAGGCCCAAACCTGGGAACACCTGGCGCCCTACCTGGAGTGGCTGCGGGGTAAATCCGTGTTTTTCATGGGGGATAATTTGCTGGAAATTGCCCTGGCGCGGTTTTTGGTGCGCTGTGGGATGCGAGTGATCGAGGTGGGCATCCCCTATTTGGACAAACGCTACCAGGGGGCGGAATTGACCCTATTGGCCCGGACCTGTCGGGAGATGGGCGTGCCCCTGCCGCGGATTGTGGAAAAGCCCGATAACGACGCCCAAATCCAACGGATTCTGGCCGAGCGACCCGATTTGGTCATCACCGGCATGGCCCATGCCAATCCCCTGGAGGCCCGGGGCATCACCACCAAGTGGTCGGTGGAGTTTACCTTTGCCCAAATTCACGGTTTTGCCGGGGCGCGGGACATTTTGGAGCTGGTCACCCGTCCCCTACGCCGGAACCAGGCCCTGGGTCAGTTGGGCTGGGAACGACTGGTTTAGGCGGGGGCATCCCCT
This sequence comes from Gloeomargarita sp. SRBZ-1_bins_9, assembly GCA_039794565.1. Classification (NCBI taxonomy): domain Bacteria; kingdom Bacillati; phylum Cyanobacteriota; class Cyanophyceae; order Gloeomargaritales; family Gloeomargaritaceae; genus Gloeomargarita; species Gloeomargarita sp. SRBZ-1_bins_9. The sequence continues at coordinate 13,143 of JAUQVX010000014.1, forward strand.
TTGGGGACAGCGGCCAGGGCAGCTTCCAGGGACGGATGCAGGGATAAAAACTGATCCAAACGCACCAACTTGACCGCCTGGGTGACGCGCGGGTTGGTCACAATATACAGATTCCCACCGGCAGCCTGGAGCTGTTTGGCGGTTTGCACCAGTACCCCCAACCCGGAACTGTCGATGAACTCGATCTTGCTCAGGTCCATAATGATCTGCTTGGGGCCGGTTTCGATCGCCTGCTGTAAAGCCTTGCGGATGTGTTGCTCGGAGAAGGCATCCAGCATCCCACTCAGGCGAAAAATCTGATGGGTCGGCTGAACGTCCCGCGTCCCCCGCAGACTAACCGTCAACGACAGATGCTCAGAAATGGTCCCACTCCTTAGCAATGACTGTGATCGTCTATCTTAGTATGCCTGCTTCAGGGCTCGTCAATGCGCACCTGGATGATCGGTCCCGAAGCCGCCAGACGAATGGTTGCCCCATCCACCAGCTTGGTTTTATCCGTCACGGGTTCACCGTCAATAAACGTGCCGTTAGCCCCCAAGCTCAACAATTCCCACTGGCCGTTTTCGTGGCGGAGTTCCACATGGTGCCGCGAGACCACTGAGCTGAGCAACACCACCTCGTTGTCCGGTGCACGGCCAATCCGGATCACCTTCTCGTCCTTAAAACACCAGTCCCGGATGGACGTTCCCTGAACAGGGTTCATCAAACTCAGCGTAATCACGGCTGCTTTCCCAACCATCTAATTCCGGCGTCCTGCCCCTATTTTACCCCCATTAGACGGCGTAATTAACCCCCAAAAAGTGGGCTTTCACCTGGGGATTGGCATAGAGTTCAGTGGCGGTGCCGGCGGCCAGTATTGAGCCGTTGTGCAGGATATAAGCCCGGTCCGTGATGGCCAGGGTATCCCGCACGTTGTGGTCGGTAATCAGAATCCCCAATTGCTGTTGCCGCAACCGGCGAATGATGCCTTGCAATTCCTGCACTGCAATCGGGTCCACTCCGGCAAAGGGTTCGTCCAGCAAGAGAAAGTGGGGTCGTGCTGCCAAAGCCCGGGCAATTTCCGCCCGCCGCCGTTCCCCTCCGGAAACCTGCCCCCCCAGGGTATGGGCCACGGCTTCTAGGCGCAATTCCTGCAACAACTTTTGGACATAGCTGTGTTGGTCCCGCGCCGGTACGCCGGTTTCCTGCATGACCAACAAAAGATTATCCCGGATAGACAGGTGGCGAAAAATGCTGGCTTCCTGGGCCAAATAACTGATGCCTAGGCGGGCGCGACGGTGCATCGGCCAGGAGGTAATGTCGCGATGGTTGAGCCGCACCACCCCCAGATCCGGTCGTTCCAAGCCCACAATGATATAAAACGTCGTGGTTTTACCAGCTCCGTTGGGTCCCAATAGCCCAACCACTTCCCCCTGACCAATGGTGAGGTGGACATCCCGGACGACACTGCGGCGGCTATAGGCTTTGTAGAGATTTTCGACTATAATTTCCATGCCTGGCCCATGGGCAGAGTTCTTTCATCTATTGTGCCCCGCCGATGAACCAAGTGATCTGCGCCGACCTGGAGGCCTTGAGTGAGCAGGCCCTATGGCTGGTGGAAAAGCGAGTCCAGGCGGCCGTGGCTGAACGGGGACAGGTGACACTGGTATTGGCGGGCGGCCGTACCCCCCGGCGGCTGTACCAACGCATCGCCCAGCGGGAGTGGCCCTGGCCCCGGTTACATCTGTTTTGGGGGGATGAGCGGTTTGTGCCCCCCGACCACCCGGAGAGCAACTACCGCATGGCTTGCGAAACCTGGCTGGATCACGTCCCCATCCCGGCTGACCATGTCCATCCCATCCCCACGCTGCCGTTGACCCCTGCCGAAGCAGCCACCCGGTATGAACAGGAATTGCAGCGATTTTTCGGTCTCCAGCCCGGGGAATTTCCGGTGTTTGACGTGATTTTGCTGGGGATGGGGGAGGACGGGCACACGGCCTCTTTGTTTCCCTACACGGCGGCATTACAGGTGTGCGACCGGATTGTGACCGTGGGCTACAAGGGGGATGAACCCCGGATTACGTTGACCATCCCTACGTTGAATTCTGGTCGGTGTGTCATTTTTCTGGTGGCGGGCGCCAGTAAGGCAACGGCCTATGCCCAGGTGACCGGTGACCAACCCGATGGGAACCGGTATCCCGCCGCTTTGATCCGGCCCCAAGTTGGGGAATTGTGGTGGTTGGTGGAAGCGGCGGTGTTGGCTGCGCCGGAACCCTGACTCCAGTTGCCCCGTCTGCTAGGACGAGCTTTCCGTTAGAATGGGAACCAAATTTTCGCTCCGGCTTGTGGTCATTCCTTGTCGTGACACCTGGTGAGGAGTGTTATTATGCGCTTTTATCCCCTAGCTGGTTGGACCTTTCTGTTAACCCTGTGGCTGACAGCCAACGTGCAGGCCAGTCCCGGAACGCCCCCTAATCGCCTACAGGTGCCCACACCGCCTCCTGGAAGACCGGTTAATCAGCCGTCTCCCCAACCCATAGCGGTCAATATGCCGCCGCCCCAATCCACCCCTGTGCAGGCCCAGCGGGTGTTGTACGTCCATCCCACCGCTGGTCAAGATGGCAATACGGGGCAAACCCCCCAAACCGCCCTGCGGACCATTACCCGCGCCCTGCAACTGGCGGAACCGGGCACCTTGATCCAACTGGCGCCTGGCAAGTACAGCGGTGAATCCGGGGAAAAATTCCCCCTGTTCCTCAAACCCGGTGTGATCCTGCGGGGAAACGAAGCCACCCGGGGTGAAGGGGTGGTCATTGAGGGGGGCGGTCAATTTGTCAGTCGGCTGTTTGCCCGCCAAAACGCCACGATCCTGGCCGGTGAAAACAGTATGGTCCTGGGGGTGACGGTCACCAACCGCAACGTCCGGGGTACGGCCATCTGGGTCGAGTCCACCAACCCCACCATTCGCAATTGCACGTTTACGAACAATCACCGGGAGGGAGTTTTTGTCACCGGCGAAGGCCATCCCCGCATCGAAGATAGTCTGTTTATCCGCAACGGGGGCAACGGCGTTTCCTTCACCCGGGCGGCCAAAGGAGAGGTCCGGCGTAACTGGTTTGTTCAAACCGGTTTTGGCCTAGCCATTGGCGGGGTAGCTTCTCCCATCGTGGCCGACAACCACATCGAACACAACGTGGATGGTCTGGTCATCGGCGATGTGGCCCGGCCCATCTTGCGGGGTAATCGCATCGCCTTTAATCGTCGCAGTGGGATTGTGGTGATTGCTGGCGCCCAACCCGACCTGGGCAACAACGGTAGCCCCGGTAACAACACCTTTTACAGCAATGGCGACCATGACCTGCACAATGCCACCCGCAATGTCATTTTGAACAGCGTGGGCAACCGGCTGGACCTGAACAAGGTCAACGGCCAGGTGCTGCTGCAGTAGGTCTGCGGTAGAACAGCTCCAAACTGGCGGGAGTACCCACAAAGCGCCAGTGCCAGGGTTCGTAGCTAATGCCCTGGGGATTGTCCTTGGGAAACGACATCTCAAAGTGGAACTGGGCGGCCCGGCGCTGGAGCCAAGCAAAGGCGGCGGTCTGGTCAAAGGCGGGTTGCAGGTGGGTATCCGGTCGCCGTCCGTCCCCAATGTCAATGGCGTAACCGGTGTGGTGTTCGCTGTAGCCGGGGGGAGCGCTCACCTTAGCTCGTTCCCAGACCTGCTGGCCCCGTTCCGCCTTCACGTCGTAGAAAATGGCCTGCTGCTCCCGGTAGGAACGAAACCCCGACAACGGCACCAGAATGACCCCCTCCGCCTGGGCCGCCCGCTGCATAGCCAGAAATGCTCGCGCCGCATCCCGGTGCAATTTCACCCGTCCGTCCGCCGTGACCGCCTCTAAATCCAGCAGGTTGGCTTCGGGATAGGCCAAATGTCCCAGTAAGCTCGTAGGGGTTGCCGGTTCCGGGGATGCGGTTGCCTCCGGCGTCGGTAGGGGATGGGTCAGCCACCTGCCCACCGCTCCCAGGGAGACCCCGGCCGCCATCAGCAAGAGCAGCACCAGGAACCCCCTGCCCCGGCGTCTTCCCATCCCCATCTGGGGGGTAACCGGCGTCTGCCGCCGCGCCTCCGGGATGTCATCTACCCAAGCCAAGGTCACTCACCTCCTCAACCGTCTTGCTGTGATGATACTGCCCCCGACGTCACAGGGTGTAACAGAAATCGGCCACCAGCATCCCCGGCGCCAGGGTTCCCCCCAAACGGCGGTGTTCGTAGGTGTCGGTGGCGGGCACCAGCTCCCGGGTTTCCGTCAAGGCCAGCAACCCTTCGCCCCAAAAGTGATAGAGACTCTCGTCAAACCGGAGATTCTCGATGGGCGCCACCCATTCGCCCCCCTCCACCCAAAAACAGGCATAGCGGGTCATGCCAGTGATGCGCCCCGTGGCCTGGTCGCTCCAGTTCAGGTAGTGCAAATTCGACACATACAACCCCTGCCCCAGCGCCGTCAGGATTTGGTCCGTCGCCAAGGTACCCGGTTGCACCTCCGGCGCCCGCAGATATTCCCCCGCTGCAGCGCCATTGGCGGTTAGGCCGTACTCCTTAGCTGTGCGCTGGCTGACCAACGTCTGCACCAATTCCCCCTCCTGCACCACCTCCAACTGCTCCGGCGCCAGGTCCCCCTGATCCGTAAACCGGGGTACGGGAATGGCCTGGAAGTTTTCCCGCAGCGAGAAGGCCCGAGCCAAGCGGCGTTCCCCTCGGCGCAGGGGCAAAAGGGCGCTGGTTCCCTGGCGCATGGCCGCCTCGCTCACCCCACCCCAGGACAACATACCCACCAATTCCGCCACCGCCGCTGGCGCCAAATAGGTCCGATAGCGACCGGGGGGCAAAATTTTGGCCGGCTGGTTCAATAGCTCCAGTTGCTCCCGTAGGGCCTGGATTTGACGGGCAAAAGCCCCAGCGTTCCACCGCCGGTCGCTGTAATAACCCTTGACCGCCCGCTGCTGGGCATTGAACAGGGAGTAATCCAGGGTCAACGTCTCCGCCACAAACCAATGGGATTGCCCGGCGCTGTCGGCATAGGCTCGCACCTGGGGTCCGGCGGCATAGAGACCCGTCATATCTACCCCCGCCACCACCTCCACTACCTGGGCTACCACCTCGGTCGCCGGCGGTATTTGCCCGACCTGGACCGTGTGGCTCCGGGCTGACCCCACTGGTAACACCAGAAAGGGATCCGGGGGCAACGTGGGCACCTCCCGCTGAAGGTCCTCCACTGCCTGCTGCACTTGCGCCAAATCCAGCTCAACCACCCCCGTTACGGGCAAGCGGCGATAACTCCAGCGGTCCTCCCCCATCAAGGTCACGGTCAACTCCGCTTTCTCCACCCTGCCCCCCTGACGCACCTTCCCCTGGTTAAACCGCACAAAATCGCTAAATTCGGCCACCAACGCCGCTCGCCAGGGGTCCTTCAAGGTCGTGAGGTACTGCCCACAGGCCTGCCAACTGGCCGATATCCCGGTGATCCAGTCCGCCATGATAACTCCACCCCCACCTCCACCCATTATGCCACCCCCAGGCCGTCACACATTTTGCAGTACAAAAAAGCACTTTTTTATTGCACATTTATTTCAAATCACAACTTTTTCTTCATAATATATGTCGCCACTTTAGGTCCCACTTTATCTTATTAGCTGTAGTTCACTATCTACCATAAAACTATGAGTATCGTTGCCCAAGTGATTGCCCAATCGGATGCGGCTGACCGTTTCCTCAGCAGCGCCGAATTGAACAAATTAGAAGAGTTTTTTAGTAAGGGGGCCTTACGAATTCAGGTGGCCCAAAAATTAGCGGCCAACGAGCGCAAGATAGTGGAAGAGGGCAGCCGGCGTTTTTGGGCCAAATGTCCGAATACCCCGAGCAACCGGGGCGACGCCCAAAAAACTGCCCTATGCCAGCGGGATCAGGCCTGGTATCTGCGGCTGATCAGCTACTGTGTCCTAGCGGGGAATGACAAACCCCTAGAGGATATCGGCTTAAATGGTATGCGGGAGATGTACACTTCCCTGGGGGTGCCGCTGAACAATTTGCGTATCGCCATGGCCAGTCTCAAGGAGGTCACAGCGAGTTTGTTATCACCGGAGGAAATGGCCCTGGTCGCCCCTTATTTTGACCGTTTAATCCGCGCTTTTTAAGGTGACGTTGCCCAGATATTAGCCATGACGGAGGAGGCTCTATGCAAGACACTATTACGGCCTTGATCAATCCCGCCGATGCCCAGGGACAATATTTGAGTGAGGCGGCCCTGAATCAACTCCGGCAATACTTTGAACGGGGGATGATGCGGGTTAAAGCGGCTGCCACCATCAGCGCCACCGCCAGCCAGATCATCAGCCGCACAGTGGCCAAAAGTTTGCTCTACGGAGACATCACCCTACCGGGGGGGAACATGTATCCGACCCGGCGCTATGCCGCCTGTCTGCGGGATTTGCAATACTTTTTGCGCTACGCCACCTATGCCATGTTGGCCGCCGACCCCTCGATTTTAGACGAGCGGGTGCTCAATGGTCTCAAGGACACCTACCAGGCGCTGGGGGTGCCGATTGACCGGGTGATCCAGGCCCTCAACGCCATGAAGGAGGTGTTGAACGAGACGGTGGGGGCGGAAGCCGGTCAGGAATTGGCGGGATACCTCGACCACATCATTGCCGGTCTGGCCTAGACCCCATGGGGGGTGTTTTTCCTTGGCAGGTGGAGTTATGAACAGGAGACAACCGTATCCCTGGTGGGCTGGGAATGCTCGGTTTACGGACCTTTCCAATACGTTCATCGTGGCCCATGTGGCCCAGGCGGCGTTGATCGTGTTTTGGGTAGGGGTTATGACCCTGTTTGAACTGGCCCGCTATAACCCGGCCCGACCCATGTACGAACAGGGGTTGATCCTTTTGCCCCACCTAGCGACCTTGGGGTTGGGAGTGGGGGCGGGGGGACGGGTGGTGAATACCTTTCCCTATATGGCCGTGGCTGCCTTTCATCTGGTGAGCGCGGGGGTGCTGGCCTGGGGTGCCTGGTTCCATTTCACGAAACTGCCGCCGAGTTTGGAAATGCTGGGGCCGCCGGCGGGCAAGTTTCATTTCCGCTGGAATGACGAGCGGCAGTTGGGTCTTATCCTGGGCCATCACCTGCTGGTGTTGGGGCTAGGGGCTTTGCTGCTGGTGGTCAAGGCAACCGTCGGTGGTGGGTTATATGACGCTACCTTGGGGCAAGTGCGCACCATCCAGCCCACCTTGGACTGGGCCACCATCTGGGGCTACCGCACCCACCTATTCGACGTCAACAACCTGGAGGACCTGGTGGGGGGGCACGTGTACGTGGCGGTATTGTTGCTGCTAGGGGGGACTTGGCATATCCTGGTGCCGCCCTTTGGCTGGGTCAAACGCCGTTTTCTGTTTTCCGCCGATGGGATTTTGAGCTACTCCCTGTTCGGGATTGCCCTGGCGGGATTTGCGGCGTCCTATTACTGCGGGTTCAATACCTTAGCCTATCCTGAGGTGTTTTACGGCCCGGCCCTGAAGCTACGGTCGGCGCTGCTACCGGCCTATTACGACCCCAGCGGTGCCCCGGTCTATTCCGCGCGGGTGTGGTTGGCCAACGCCCATTTCTACCTGGCCTTCTTTTTCCTGCAGGGGGGGCTGTGGCACTTCCAGCGGGCAATGGGTCTAGACGTCACCCAGATATTCCGGGCCTGGCGTGGGGAGCCACAGGCGGTCTATCAACCCCAGTTCACCGGCAACGCTCCCCCCTTGCCGGAGGTGGTTTACGCACCGCGTTTCGTACCCCTACCGGCCTTGACGCCACTTGCCGCCGATGCCCTTTATGAGCCGGTGCAAGGAGCCGTGGCCCCTTCCTTAGCTACCCGTAATGGTGTTGCCTATACCCTCTACCAAGCGGTTTACCGACGTCAGACCTGGATTTTCTATGAACCGGCCCGGGCAAATGTGTCTCTCCGGCGACTCTGGGGATTCCTCTACGCACCACCAACGCCGGTGACCAAAACCGCTATCCCTCGTCCGCCGGAGGAGTCTGCTCCTCCCTCTTCACCGCCATCGGTGGCAACCGACCCAGCAGCGCCGACGGCCTAGGGGGATAACCCCAGGAACCAGCCGGACAGGGAGCCAGCGCTTCCTGTTTTTTTCTGGACCTAGCGGATGTATTCCTTGAGGATGCTGTTGCGGTTGGGATGACGGAGTTTGCGCAAGGCTTTGGCCTCGATTTGCCGGATGCGTTCGCGGGTCACATTGAAGGTTTGACCGATTTCCTCCAGGGTTTTCATCCGCCCATCATCTAGCCCATAGCGCAGGCGCAAGACATCCCGTTCCCGCGGGCTGAGGGTGTTCAAAACTGTTTCCAAATCCTCCCGCAGCAGGTGTTTGGCCACCTGGTCTTCGGGGGTTTCCCCATCCGCCTCGATGAAATCCCCCAGGCGTGAGTCTTCTTCCTTGCCGATGGGGGTTTCGAGGGAAATAGGCAACTGGGCCGACTTGGCAATAAAACGTAGCTTTTCAATGGTAATTTCCATACGGGTAGCAATTTCTTCTTCCGTAGGTTTACGGCCCATTTCCTGGGACAGGATTTTGGTGGTTTTCTTGATGCGGGAAATGGTTTCGTACAGGTGGACCGGCAAACGGATGGTGCGGGACTGGTCGGCAATGGCCCGGGTAATGGCCTGGCGAATCCACCAGGTGGCGTAGGTGGAGAATTTATACCCCTTCTCGTGGTCAAATTTTTCCGCCGCTCGAATCAACCCCAGGCTGCCCTCTTGGATCAAATCCTGGAACGAGAGGCCCCGGTTCATATACTTTTTGGCAATGGAGACCACCAGGCGCAAATTGGACTGCACCATCTTTTCTTTGGCGCGATAGCCCTGCCGTAGTTGCCGCCGGAATTCCTCCACCGGTAGTCCCACCAACTCGGCCCATTGTTCCTCCGTGGGCGGTTGCCCCTGTCGCCGGGTCCATTCATCCCGCTTGCGTTCAAACTCCAGCAGGACAGAAATTTGCCGGGCCAGTTCGATTTCCTCATCCGCCCGCAACAAACGAATCCGACCTATCTCCTGCAAATAGAGGCGAATCGAGTCTTCGGTGTAGGGATTTTTCTTACTTGCTGACCGCTTGCGTCCCGACCGTGGAGCCGCCTCTTCCTCCTCTAGATCCTGGTCGAGGTCGTCCAGTTCCAAATTACTCAGGTCATCCCCCACGGTTTCGTCTTCTAAGTCATCGAGGGATGGGTCAGCAAGGGTCGGCAGGACATCAGGCACCTGAGTCATCGCGTCGGGTACTCCTTGGACTACAATACTAAACGTAAACAAATGCTCATGTTAGCAGGGAAAGGAAAGAATGGTAGCAGGTGGTCGGTAACCTTCCCCGCCTTGAGCAATCCTATTGTAATCCTGATAACAACCAAAGTTGCCTAGTCTCGCTCCCTCCCTCAGCCACTTAACCCTGAAAAAGGGTCACAAAACCGGTAATTGTTATATAACTTTACATTTACGGTGAGGAAACTCTATCGAGCTGCCGGTTGGTGTGGCGGAAATTGACCAGGAGGCGGGTATATCAGATAGTAGTAGCGGCCTAAGGGTAAGGTGGAATGGATAGGGAGTTGGCGGTGGTGGCGACAGCGTTGCAGGCGGCGGGTGCGGCGGTGCAGGGGGTGGTCCAGGACGGTTTACAAACCACCTACAAAAGGGGCGACGACCCCCTCACCCAGGCTGACTTGGCGGCGAATCGGGTCCTCCAGGAGCAGCTTTTGGGAGCGTTTCCCCAGGATGGTTGGTTGTCGGAGGAAACCCAGGACCAGGAAGAACGGTTGCGGCGGGAGCGGGTGTGGGTGGTGGACCCCATCGATGGTACGCGGGAGCTGGTGGCCGGGATTCCCGAGTATGCTCTGTCGGTAGCCTTGGTGGTGCAGGGGCAACCGGTGTTGGGGGGAGTGTACAATCCGGCGCGGGATGAGTTGTTCCTAGGGGTGGTGGGCCAGGGGGTGACCTACAATGGTCGGTCGGTGCGAGCGGACCATCCTTTACAGCAGCCGCCCCTGGTGTTGGCCAGTCGTTCTGAGGTGCGCCGGGGGGAATGGACGGGGTTCCAGTCCACCCTGCAGGTGCAAGTCGTGGGTTCGATTGCCTACAAACTGGCGCGGGTTGCAGCCGGCCAGGCAGATGCTACTTTCAGTCTGGGACCCAAACACGAATGGGATGTGGCCGGGGGGGCGGCGTTGGTGATGGCGGCGGGGGGAGTGGTGACCGATGCCCGGGGCCAGGCGCTGCGCTTTAATCAAATGCCCCCTTTGCTGCCGGGAATTGTGGCGACCACCCCAGCGGCATGGGAAGTCATTTGGCCGTTCATTGCCGCAGCCTCACCCCAAACATGACGGCTCAGGCCAGGTCTGCCGGTTCGGCTACTGGACCCTCACCCTCAGATAGGGGGGATGACTTGGGGGTGACCGTGTACACTTGGCCGTTGATCAGCAAATGGGTAATGCCCTTGTCGTAGAGATAGGGGCTGGTTTTGTAAATCAGTTGGCCATCGGGGACCTTGACCACCCGGTGATGCCGCCCGGAAAAACGTTTGGCGACGCGGTGATTGTCAAATACGGGCAGGGTCGTTGCCGCGGCATTGACCGTAGGCAGTTCGCCCCAACGGCTGAATTCGGTCAAGGGACGCACCACCAGCTCGGCAAAGCGGTCCACCACCAAGTAACAGGTGGGGGGTAAAACCGATGCATCGAGGGGTAAAATCTGTTGGCTCAGGGAAGGAGCGTTCAAACCGGGGGCCGGGGGTTCTTCCTCCTCCAGGCTATCCCCTTCTTCCTCATCCCAGTCGTCTTGGGCATCCACGTCCCACTCCGGTAGCACGGGTGGGGATGTCGTTTCTTCCGTTGTCAATGGGGTTAGGGTTTCTAATTCCGGTTCCGGTAAGGGCGCATTGACTTCCATCTCTGATGCCGACATCTCCCGATCCGGCGGCGCTGGCGGCGGCACCAAAACTGGCGATTCGGCAGGAGTCGTCCCTGTCTCCGGCGGGGCATCGGTCACCGGTTTATAGGCGCGAATTTTCGGACCGGTTGCCGGTGCCGGGGGCGTTGAGGGCGAGGATTCTTGCCAGCGTCCCGCCCGCTTCTGGGGCACCAATGATTCGTAAACCGCCTCGGTTAGCTCCTCTTTCAAGATACGAATGATGGTGCTAATGCTTACGTCGTACTCCGCCGCCAGGCTGGTCGCTGTGGCCGATGTCTCCCGAAAACGTTGGGCAATTTGGCTACGATCAGCAGGTGTCAGCTTTGTACGGGGCATAGGCTTAATCAAGCAAGCACTTTTTCTAGTATAGATCGGCTATGAGCGATACCTACCGCCTACGTATCTGTGACCTGCCCGCCAAGGAGCGCCCCCGGGAACGGTTGCTCCAACAGGGGGTTACGGCGCTGGGTACCGGTGAATTGTTGGCTATTTTGCTGGGCACGGGGTCGGGGCAACTGTCAGCGGTGGGGCTAGGGCAATACCTGCTCCAGGTGCTGGGGCAACACCAACAAGACCCCCTGGCGGTTTTGCGGGACATTCAGCCGGCGGAACTGATGGCGATTCCCGGCATCGGTCCAGCCAAGGCCACCACCATCCTGGCAGCCATCGAACTGGGCAAACGGGTTTTTCTCAGCCGACCTTTGGAGCGCACACCCATTGACAGCCCCGAAATGGCGGTGGCAGCTCTGGCGCCGGATTTGATGTGGGCACAGACGGAGCGTTTTGCTGTGCTATTGCTGGATGCTCGACACCGGTTGCTGGGCAGTCGGGTTCTTACCATCGGTACGGCCACCGAAACCCTGGCGCACCCGCGGGACATTTTCCGGGAAGCGATTCGTCTGGGGGCCACCCGCCTCATCGTTGGTCATAACCACCCCTCTGGGGATGTCACCCCCAGTGAGAGCGACCTAGACCTCACGCGTCAATTGCTCGCATGCAGTAAGATTCTGGATATTCCCCTGTTGGATCATGTGATTCTGGGGCAAGGACAACATGTGAGCCTGCGCCGGGCGACTCGTCTGTGGGAAGAAGCAGGGGTCAATTTCTAGGGAGGGACGGGGGATGAAGCTACAGGCGCCGGTGGTTTTTTTGATCTTCAATCGTCCCGAACTGACGCGCAAGGTTTTTCAGGTAATTCGCCAGGTGCAGCCCAAACGGTTATTTATCGTTGCCGACGGTCCCCGAGATACCGCAGAAACCGCCGTCTGCCAAGAAACCCGCCGGGTGGTTGAACAGGAAATTAATTGGGATTGCCAGGTGGAACGCCATTATGCCGAGAAGAATTTGGGTTGTCGCCGACGGGTGGCCAGTGGGCTGAGCTGGGTTTTTAGCCAAACGGACCGGGCCATTATTCTCGAGGACGACTGTTTACCCAACTTGTCCTTCTTTCAATTCTGCGATGAGCTACTGGTGAAGTACCAGGATGACGAGCGGGTGATGGCCATCAACGGCACCAACTACCAACGGGGACGGGTTGTCACACCCTATAGCTATTACTTCTCCAAGTATTTTCACTGCTGGGGGTGGGCCACCTGGGCGCGGGCTTGGCAATACTATGACGTCGAAATGCAACACTGGCCGGAATTTCGAGATCAGGGGTATTTGCGATTTGTAACGGATGACGCCTATGAATACCGCTACTGGAGCGATAAATTTGAACGGATGTATCGGCAGGAAATTGACACGTGGGACTATCCTTTTTTGTTTGCCTGTTTCAGCCAGAACGGTTTGGCAGCGACTCCCCGGGTGAATCTGGTGTCGAACCTAGGGTTTGGCGTGGGGGCCACCCATACCCATAATCCCAACCATCCCTTGGCTAATCTGCCGACGGAAGCCTTAGCAGAGTTACCGCGAATGAACCATCCTCCCTTTGTCGCCCGACACGTTGAAGCAGACCGGCGGGTTTTCGATTGGGTTTTTGGGGGAAAGGCATTGCGGGATAGGGATACCCTGTTGGGGCGATTGCGATATTGGAAAGGGCAGTTGCACCGTCGGATTGGTTCCAAAAAACTATCATAAAAAAGCGATGCGCATCGGCATTATTGATTACGATATGGGGAATCTACATTCGGTGAGCAAAGCCCTCGCTTATTTGGGCGTACAAGGCGAAATTACGGCGAAAATTACTGATGATTACGATGGGTTAATTCTGCCGGGGGTGGGTGCCTTTGATCCGGCCATCCAGCACCTGCGCCAGCGCGATCTGATAACCCCCTTGCAAAGGTGGGTTCGGCAAAATAGGCCATTTTTAGGGATTTGTTTGGGGTTGCAATTGCTATTGACCGCCAGCGCCGAAGGGCAGGAACGTGGGTTAGATGTGATTCCTGGTCAAGTACAACCCCTGCGCCCAACACCCGGTCACCCGATTCCCCACATGGGGTGGAACCAACTGCATTTTGTACAACGGGACTGTCCCCTGTGGCGCGACCTACCGACGCCGGCCTGGGTTTATTTCGTGCATTCCTACCATGCAGTGCCCAGTGACCCGGGGATAGTGGCAGCGACAGTGGAATACGGGGGAGAAACCGTTACGGCGGCCTTAGGTCACGGCCATTGCTGGGCCACCCAATTCCACCCCGAAAAATCGGGTTGTGTAGGCCTGCAAATTCTCCGTAACTGGCTCCAGTATTGCGTCGGACGAGTACCTCCTTAGCCTTACCCGTTAACGGGAATAGAGAGCCGAATCCCTCAGCCCAGGGATTACCGAGCGCTGCCGCGTCCAAGGGGGGCATCGGCTTCCGACAAGGCCCGTTGCATGAGGAGCGTGTGGGAACCCCGTTCCGGTTCGCCCGGTGCTGGCCGGCGCTGGATATAGGTGCCATCCGGTTGTAAATCCCAGGCCTGCCGGTTGTCCTGCCACATGAGTTCCATGATCTCCTGCAACTCCCGTTTGAGACCGGCATCCAACACCGGTGCCAGGGTTTCCACTCGCCGGTCGAGGTTCCGAGTGCGCCAATCCGCACTGCCGATGTACATCAACTCCTCGCCGCCGTGATGGAACCAAAACACCCGCGAGTGCTCCAAAAACCGTCCGATGATGCTCACCACCCGAATCCGCTCGCTTAGGCCCGGCACCCCCGGTCGCAAAGTACACATCCCCCGTACCAGCAAACGAATCTCCACCCCCGCCTGGGCTGCCCGATACAGCTCCAAAATGATGTCCGAATCGGCCAGGGCATTCATCTTGGCAAAAATAAACGCAGGGCCTCCCTGACGGGCTTGTTCCGCTTCGTAGCGAATCAGGCGCACCGTTTCCTCCCGCAGACTCACGGGGGCCACCAATAACCGCCGGTACCGCCGTTGCCGCGAGTAGCCCGTCAGGAAATTAAACAGTTCCGAGACATCGGCGGCCAGGTCTTCTCGGCAGGTAAACAGGCCCAGGTCCGTATAAATCCGCGCCGTTTTGGAGTTGTAGTTGCCGGTGCCCAGGTGCATGTAGCGGTGGATGTTATCCCCTTCCCGCCGCACTACCAAAGCTACCTTACAGTGGGTTTTCAGCCCAATCAGCCCATAGACCACGTGCACCCCCGCCCGCTCCAGCTGCTTGGCCCACTGGATGTTGTTTTCTTCGTCAAAACGGGCCTTGAGTTCCACCAGCACCGCCACCTGAATCCCGTTTTCTGCGGCGGTAATCAACGATTGGACGATGGGGGAATCCCCCGACGTGCGGTATAGGGTCATTTTGATACCCAGGACATCCGGGTCATGGGCTGCCTGCTCGATGAACCGCTCCACCGTGCCGGCAAAGGAATGGTAGGGGTGATGCACCAGCACGTCCCCCTGCTGAATCAAATGAAACCAGTCAATCCCGTCCAGGGTCTCACTGTAGGCTTTTTCCTCAAAGATGGCCGGCAGCACCGGGGTCCAATCCGGGTCCCGCAGGTCCGGGAAAGGCAGTGAGGCCAACTCCAGCAAATCCCCCAGGTTAATCAGCGTATCAATCTCGTAAATCCAGGGGGGACCGATGCGCAGCCCCTGCCTTAAGATTTCCCGCACCGGCTCCGGCATGGCCTTGGCGATTTCCAGGCGGGTGGCCTCCCGACCGTAGCGACGGCTGCGCACCTCCTTTTCGATTTCCGCCAACAAATCCCCCGCCTCGTCCTCCCGGATTTCCAGGTCCGCATCCCGCGTCACCCGAAAGGGATACCAGCCGATAATTTCCATGCCCGGAAACAGGGCAGCCAAATGATGGCCAATCACCTGCTCCAACGGCACCCCCAGCCAGCGCACCCCCGCCGGTCGCAACGGTTCCGGTAAGGTCACAAACCGCTTGAGGGCCTTGCCCCCCGCATTGGTAGCGGCTTTGGTGGGCACTTTCACCCGGGCAAAATGCTGCTGGCCCGTCTGGTGGTCCCGCAACAGCACCGCCAGGTTCAAACTCAGGTTAGACATGTAGGGAAACGGATGGCCGGGGTCCACCGCCAAAGGCGTCAGGATGGGAAACACCCGCCGCATGAAATCATGCTCCAGGTAAGCCTTTTGCTCCGGTGTCAAATCCGGGTAGTCGGCAATGACAATTCCGGCCTCCGCCAGGCGGGGACGAATGCTTTTGGCAAAGTACTCGTGCTGCTGGGCTACCACCGGAGCGAGATGCTCGCTGATTAAATCCAATTGATCCTGGGGGGTGAGGCCATCCGGCGTCGGGGTGGTGACATGGGCTTCGATTTGGTCCCGCAGGGCGTCAATGCGCACCATGAAGTACTCGTCCAAGTTGGTGCTGAAAATGGCCAAGAACTTCACCTGCTCCAGCAAGGGGGTGCGTGGGTCAAACGCTTCGTGTAAAACCCGGTCGTTGAACCGCAACCAACTCTTTTCGCGGTTGAGGAAATGGCTGGGATGACCTAACGGTAAGGCAGCCACGTCGTCCATAAACAACCTATGGCAGACGGCACCCCTAATGTACCAAGTTTAGCCGCTGGCTCCAACGACCGAAGGTGGGGTCTGGCTGCAACAGTTGTTAACGTATCCAGCCAGGGCTCCTTTTCCCTCGATAGCATAGAAATACAAATCCTAGTGTGCAAAGTCCACCTGAAGGTGAGACCTGTGGGCGGTTTAATTATTAAGAAAAATGGAAATTTCTGAGGGGTCATGGCAGCAGTTGACCAGAGGGGGTTTTGATGGGTAACAGGCAAGCTCATCGCCATCCCTATCCCTTTACCGCCATCGTGGGGCAGGAGGAAATGAAACTGTGCCTGCTGCTCAACGTGGTGGACCCCCGCATTGGCGGTGTGATGATTATGGGCCATCGGGGTACGGGGAAAAGCACGGCGGTGCGGGCTTTGGCGGAGGTCTTGCCTAAAATTACGCGCCTAGCCGGTGACCCGTTTAACCGTCCCCCGAAAGAGGTGCCGGCAGCAGACCCCCTGCTGGCCATGGTGGGTATTCACGAGCGCCCCCGCAAAATCGAGCGCATTCCCGTGCCGGTGGTGGATTTGCCCCTAGGGGCCACCGAAGACCGGGTGTGCGGCACGATTGATATCGAGGCGGCCCTGACGCGGGGGGTCAAACGGTTTCAACCGGGGTTGCTGGCCCAGGCTAACCGGGGGTTTCTTTACATTGACGAGGTCAACCTGCTGGAGGACCATCTGGTGGATTTGTTGCTGGATGTGGCCGCCAGTGGCTGGAATGTGGTCGAGCGAGAGGGCATTAGCGTCCGGCACCCGGCCCGGTTTGTCCTGGTCGGTTCGGGTAACCCGGAGGAAGGGGAGTTGCGCCCGCAGTTGCTGGACCGGTTTGGCCTGCACGCCCGCATTGTCACCATTACGGACCTGGAGCAGCGCCTAGAGATCGTGCGTCGCCGTCGGGCCTATGACGCCGACCCTGCCGGTTTTTGCGCCCAGTGGCGTCCTCAACAGCGGGCTTTACAACGGCGGATTCTGGCGGCGCGGAAACGGTTGCCCCAGGTGACGTTACCCGAGAACGTCCTACAGTTTGCTGCGGAATTGTGTATGGTGCTGCGGGTGGACGGTCACCGGGGGGAGCTGACCCTGGCACGGGCTGCCTGCGCCCTGGCGGCTTTGGAGGCACGCTCCCAGGCCACCTTGGAGGATGTGTGCCGCGTGGCCGTACCCGCCCTACGCCATCGCCTGCGCCGCGACCCTTTGGAGACCACCGACGCGGGAGACAAAGTAGCCCAAGCCATGGCCGACCTACTGGCTCGGCAGCAGCGTTCAGCCCCTAAGACCCCAGTCATGACCGTGACCTAAGCGCTATGGCCGCCGGTGCCTGTCTGACCTTGCCTTTTACCCGTCTTGTCGGTTTGGAAACGGCGCAGCAGGCTCTGCTGTTGCTGGCGGTCCATCCGGCCTTAGCGGGGGCTGCGATTGCGGCACCACCCGGAAGCGGCAAGTCTGCTCTGGTGCGGGCCTTTGCCGAACTACTTCCCGAGGGAACGCCTTTTGTGGAATTGCCCCTCAACATCACCGAGGACCGGCTGGTGGGGGGATTGGACCTGGAGGCGACGTTGATCCAAGGCGTGCCGGTGCTGGAGCCGGGGGTATTGGCTCGCGCCCATGGGGGGGTGTTGTACGTTGACCAGGCCAATCGCCTGGAACCCCTGATGACCGCCACCTTGGCCGAGGTACTCAGCAGCGGTGTGGTGCGGGTCGAGCGGGAGGGGATCAGTACGGTCCAGCCAGCGCATTTTGTGCTCATTGCCACCTATGACCCCCAAGAGGGCGACTTACCGGCGACGTTCCTGGACCGGCTAGGGTTGTTGGTGCCCCTGGTGCCCCGGGGAGATGCCCCCACGCGGGCGGAGGTGGTGCGCCGGCATTGGTTCCCCCAGACCGATATCGAGACCGTCTCTCTGCTGCGGGGCCTAATCCAAGCGGCGCGAGAACGCCTGCCCCGGGTGCACATCACCGATGAGCAAATCACGGCTTTGGCGCAAACGGCCTTGGCTTTAGGGGTCGAGGGGAATCGGGTGGATATTTTTGCCGTGGCTGCTGCTGTGGCTAGTGCCGCTTTAGCAGGTCGGGAGACCGTAGAGGAGGAGGACCTGCGCCTAGCTGCGCAATTGGTCCTGGTGCCCCGCGCCACCCAAGTTCCCCAGCCAGAGACGGCCCCCCCCCCACCAACGGCTCCTTCCCCCAGCACTCCTACAGACACCGGTGCCGATGAAGTGCCAGCGACAGGGGAACCGTCTCTGCAGGAGTTGCTGCTCACGGCAGCGGCAACGGCTTTGCCACCCGACCTGTTGGATTTACCCTTTGCCCTGCGTCGCCGGAGCCGCCGGGGCAGTCGCGGACAGACCCTCAAGGCTCGCCGGGGTCGTTATATTCGGGCGGTGGTGGACGATCCCCGCACCGGTCGGATTGCCCTGGTGCCGACTCTGTTGGCGGCTGCACCTTGGCAACGGTGGCGTCAACGGCCAGGGGAGCAGCGGTTGCAGGTGCGCTATGACGACCTGCGGGTGAAGCGCTTCCGGGATAAGGCCGGCACGCTGTATATCTTGGCCGTGGATGCCAGCGGTTCGATGGCCATCAACCGCATGCGGGAGGCCAAGGGGGCTGCCCTGTGCCTGCTGCAGGATGCCTACGTCCATCGGGACCAAGTCGCTCTCATCGCCTTTCGAGGACAACAGGCCCAAGTCTTGCTGCCGCCCTCCCAAAGCGTGGAGCGCGCCCGGCGGGAGTTAGACGTGTTGCCAACGGGGGGTGGGACGCCTTTGGCTGCCGCTTTGTTGACGGCTTGGCAAATGGCCCAACAGGCCCGCCAACGGGGGATGGCCAATGTGACCCTGGTGTTGATGACCGATGGCCGGGCCAACGTGGGGCTGACGGAGGCGGCCACCCGCGACCGCCAGCGCCTGCAGGCAGAAATCCAACAACTGGCCAGGCAACTTCAGGCCGATGGTGTCCAAGCCCTGGTGCTGGATACCCAAGTAAACTACCTATCCCGGAGTGAAGCGGCACAATTGGCCCAGTGGCTGGGGGGACGGTATGTATATTTGCCCAATGCCCGCGCCGAGCAGATTGCCCAGACCTTGACAGCCAGTCGAGCATCATCCTGACGGAGGGAACTGCCATGTCCAAACCCCATGTGGTCGCCATTGTCGGTCTTGAGCACTTCAACCAAGCGGTTTGGGAGCAGGTGAAAACCGAGCTGGCGCCGGTAGCCCACTTCCAGCAATGGACCGAATGGGAACTGGAGCGTCGGGACCCCCAAGTGGCCCAGGCCATTCACCAGGCCGACTGCCTGTTTATCTCCATGATTAACTTCAAAGACCAGGCGGACTGGTTGCGGGAGCAGGTGGCTCAGTCCCGCGCTCGGGTGGTCTTGGCTTTTGAGTCCATGCCAGAGGTGATGGCTCTCAACCGGCTGGGGGACTGTACCGTTGCTGGGCGCAAGGGGGGCCTGCCAGAGCCAGTCAAGCAAGTCGTTCGCCTATTGGTGCGGGGCCGGGACGAAGACACCCTCTATGGCTACACCAAACTTCTGAAGCTTATGCCCACCCTGTTGCGTTTCCTGCCGGCCAAGTTGCGGGACTTCAAAAACTGGATGCAGGTCAACCTCTACTGGAACCAGCCCCTGCCGGTAAATATTGTCAATATGTTCCGCTTCCTGCTGCGGGAGTACTTCCAGGTGCCGGTCGAGGTGCAACCGGTGGTGGAGGTGCCCATGATGGGCCTTTACCATCCCGACGCCCCCCACTTTTTCCCAGACCCCAAGCGCTATCGCCAGTGGCAAAGGCAACGCCCCCGCCCGGAGACCCCTTACCGCGTGGCCCTATTGGCATTCCGCAAACACGTGCTGCAAGAGCGGGGTTACATTGACGCCTTGATCCGGGCTATGGAAGCGGCTGGTCTGGAGGTGCTGCCCATTTTCGTGGCTGGTGTGGAGGGACATGTGGTGGTGCGGGATTGGCTGGTCCAAGAGTCGGTGGATGTGCTGGTGAGCACCATTGGCTTTGCCCTGGTGGGCGGGCCGGCAGGTTCCACCAGTCCCGGTGTCCATCGCGATGCGGCCATTGGCATCCTGGAGCGGCTGGACGTGCCCTATATTGTTGCCCAGCCCCTGTATGTGCAAGACAGCCACTCGTGGCACAGCCAGGGTGTCGGACCCATGCAAGCTGCCGCCCTGTATGCCCTGCCGGAAATGGACGGGGCCATCAACCCGGTGGTGATTGGTACTCTGGAGCAGGGACGCTTTGCGGTGGTGCCAGACCGGGTCCAACGGCTCGTGACACGAGTGAAAAACTGGGCCCGCTTGCGCCATACGCCCAACCGGGACAAAAAAGTGGCCCTGGTGGTGTACGACTATCCGCCGGGACTGGGGAAGAAGGCCACCGCCGCTTTGCTGGACGTGCCCCGCTCCCTGCTGAACATCCTGAAGCGGCTCCAGGCAGAAGGCTATACGGTGGGACCCATCCCCGCAACCCCCGAGGCCCTTCTCGAGCAACTGGAGGCGGCGACCACCCTGCAAGCCGGCGGTTTACGGGTTACAGCGGAGGAGTTCCGCGCCTGGACCACCCCCTGGGAGCGGCAGCGGGTAGAAGAGCGCTGGGGACCCTGGCCAGGGGACATAGCACCGGCGGGGCGGGATGCCGTATTCATTGGCGGGCTGCGCTTGGGCAATATCTACATCGGCGTACAACCGCGTTTAGGGGTAACCGGCGACCCCATGCGTCTGCTATTTGACAAGGAAAACACGCCCCACCACCAGTACCTGGCCTTTTATCGCTGGCTCACCCACGGCTTTGGCGCCCATGCGCTGGTGCATGTGGGGATGCACGGTTCCGCCGAGTGGATGCCCGGTTTGCCCCTGGGTCTGACTCAACACTGCTGGCCAGATGCCCTGCTGGGGGACCTGCCCCAGTTTTACCTCTACCCCATGAACAACCCCAGCGAGGCCAACATCGCCAAGCGGCGGGGCTATGCGGTGATGATTTCCCATGCCGTGCCGCCTTTGACCCGCGCGGGTCTGTACCGGGAATTGGCAGCCCTCAAGGACATGCTCCAGGACTATCGGGAGCGCCAGCTCGAACACTACGGCCACGGGGACAGCACTTTGGCAGAGGCCATCTTGCAAAAAGTGGCCCTGGCCAACCTGGACGCGGATTGCCCGCACCTGCAGGGGGAATCCTTTGACGACTACGTGGCGCGCCTGTACACCTACATCCGCGACCTGGAGCAGCGGCTGATCACGACTTCACTCCACGTGTTTGGGGAAGCTCCCTCCCCCGAATCCCAGCTGATTACCATCACCGAGGCCCTAAAGGCGCGCAGCGGTGGTCAAGGTTTGGCTGACCTGTTGTTACCGGCGATTGCGCCCCAGACCCCCAGCTATAGTGCCTTGGCTGCCTTAGCCCGCCAGGGGGACCCCACCGCGTGGCAGCAGCGGGAACGAGTAGACGACCTGTGCCGCGCTTTTGTCCAGCGCACGGTCTTGGGTCAAGAAAGCCCTGCCACTGCTGTACGCCATCTCCTGCCCTACGGTTCACCGGAAATGAACCTGGCGGCATTACAGGAAGTGGTCCAGGCCGGACGACAGATGGCGCAGCTTTTGCGCGATAACCACAGCGAGTTAGACGCCCTGGTGCGGGGGTTAAACGGGCGTTATATCCCCCCGGCTCCCGGTGGGGACCTTATTCGGGATGGGCTAGGGGTGTTGCCGACGGGACGGAACATCCACGCCATTGACCCCTGGCGCATCCCCAGCGAGCTGGCCTACCGGCGGGGTCAACAAATTGCCGACGCCCTACTGGCCAAACACCGGGCGGAGAACAACGGTCAATATCCCGAAACCATTGCCCTGGTGCTGTGGGGGCTAGACACCATCAAAACCAAGGGGGAAGCGGTTGCCGTAGCCCTGCATCTTATCGGTGCGCGGCCCCACCACGACAGTCAAGGCAAAATCAGCCATTACCAGCTCATCCCCTTGGCGGAACTGGGCCGTCCCCGCATTGATGTTCTGCTGCAACTGAGTCCCATCTTTCGGGATACGTTTGCCATGCTGATGGACCACCTGGACCGGCTGGTGCAAACGGCTGCCCGAGCCGACGAACCCCCGGAGATGAACTTCATCAAAAAACATGTGGCGGCTGCTATGGCGGAAGGGTTGACCTTTGAGCAGGCCACTGCCCGATTATTCACCCAGCCCCCCGGCCAGTACGGCACCTACGTGGACGACCTGGTGGAGGACGCTGCCTGGCAAACCGAGGACGACCTGGCCCAGACCTTTGTGCGCCGCAATGCCTATGCCTACGGAGGTGGTCGTTACGGCCAACCGGTTCCCCAAACCCTGGAGCGACTGCTGCGCACCGTCAGCCGTGTGGCCCACACCGTTGACTCCCTAGAATTCGGGGTTACCGACATTGACCATTACTTTGCTTCCTCAGGGGCGTTGCAACTGGCGGCGCGCAAACACCGGGGCAGTGACGTGAAACTAAACTACATCGAAACCTACACTGCCGACACGCGCGTGGAGGACCTGGAGCAAGTGCTGCGCCGGGAATACCGCACCAAACTGCTCAACCCCCGCTGGTACGAGGGCATGTTGCAACATGGCCACAGCGGTGCGGCAGAAATCAGCAACCGCTTTACCTATCTACTGGGGTGGGATGCCGTCAGTGGGGCTGTGGACGACTGGACCTATACCGCTGCCGCCCGCACCTACGTCTTGGACCCGGCCATGCGGGAGCGCCTAGCCCAGCTCAATTCCCAGGCCTTGCGCAATATGGTTGGGCGGTTACTGGAGGCCCATGGTCGGGGGCTATGGCCGGTAGATGAGGCCACCCTTACCCAACTGCGGGACCTCTACGCCGACTTGGAGGACCGCCTAGAGGGGGTAACCGCCGCCTAGACAAACCCGTGCTGTGCCAAAAACTCAGCCGTGAGCGGGGCTGGGACCGACCAGGGCTGCAAAAACCGTTCCACATATTTGCCCAGTAGGTCCGCCTCCAGGTTCACCGGGTCGCCGGGGCGTAGGTATTGCAAATTAGTGTGCTGATAGGTCAGGGGAATGACGGCCACGCGAAAGGTGGTCCCCTGTAGGTTGGCAATCGTCAGGCTCACCCCATTGACCGCAATGCTGCCTTTGGGCACCAGGTAGCGGGCCACCTCGGGCGGAGCGGTAAAGGCCATTTCCCAAAACTCGCTGCCTACGGCCTGCTTATCTTGTAGGTAGCCCACCCCATCCACATGGCCGGTGACAAAGTGCCCCCCCAGTTTTTGGCCCACCCGCAGGGCTGCTTCTACATTCACCCACTCCCGTTGACCCAAGCAGCTGCGCCGCAGCGTTTCGGGGGAGGTAGCCGCTGTAAACCCCTGGGGGTCATAGGCCGTGACCGTCAGGCACACCCCGTCTACCGCCATGCTGTCTCCCACCGCCAGGTCGGGAAAACACGCCATATTGGTGGTAATTTCCAGGCAATGCCCACTGCAGCGGCGCACCCGGCCCAAAGCCTGAACCAAACCGGTGAACATGGGGTGTCCCTTTGCGCCCCTTTCGCCTTAGTATAGTAGTAGATAGCGTTGACCTTCACCCCGAGACGGCGGAATCCAAGCATGATTGAAATGAAGGTTGCTGGGATTGCCCTGGATGCGCTCAGCCGCAGTCCGATCGTGTTGCTGAAGGATACGGCAGAGCGGCGGGCATTACCGATTTGGATTGGCCAGGCGGAGGCACGGGCAATTATCAGTGCGTTAGAGGGTGAGGAACCCCCCCGGCCCCTGACCCACGACCTTATGCTCAATAGTTGGAAGCTGTGGGGGATTACGCTCCAGCGGGTGATCATTCACTCCTTGCAGGATAATGTGTTCCATGCGGTTTTGTTCCTGGCCCAGGGGGATGAGGTGCGCCAGTTGGATGCCCGTCCTAGTGATGCTATTGCCCTGGCCCTCAAGGCCAATGTGCCGATTTGGGTGATGGAGGAGGTGGTGGCTAATGCTTCCATTCCGGTGGACCGGGAGGCGGACGAGGCGGAGTTAGAAGCCTTCCGGGAATTTGTCTCTAAGGTGCGCCCGGAAGATTTTGTAGGTTGGAGCGCGAGTCGCAGCGAGGGACAGGAATCATCGGATCGGGGCTAGGTTGGCCGCGCTGGGGGTTGTGGGCCTGGGCGGTGGGGGTATTCGGGTTTCTTTACCTGCCGATTCTCGTTCTGGTGATTTTTTCCTTTAACAACTCCCGCTTTGGCGGCACTTGGCAGGGATTTACCTGGGATTGGTATCGGGTGTTGTTCACCGGGCAGGGGGCGGCTTTTCCAGAAACGGTGGGCTTTGGGCGCTATGGACTCCTGCCGGCCCTGGTAAATAGCTTGCTGGTGGCCGGTGTGACGGCGGTGGTGGCGACGGTGCTGGGGACGGCCCTGGCCCTGGGGTTAGAGCGGGTGCGCTGCCCGGGGCGGGTGGGCCTGGAGGGGTTGGTGCTGCTGCCACTGGTCATCCCGGAGATTGCCCAAGGGGTGTCCCTGCTGGTGTTTTTTCACCTGGTTTTTCGCCTGTGGCGGGCCTGGACGGGACAGGAGTGGACGCTGGGGCTGCCGACAGTGACCATTGGCCATATCACGTTTGCCATTTCTTTTGTGACATTGGTGGTGCGGGCGCGATTGGTGGAACTCAATCCCTGTTGGGAGGAGGCGGCCATGGATTTGGGGGCCAACCATTGGCAGACCCTGTGGCATGTCACCCTGCCTTGGTTGACACCGGCGATGCTCAGTGGCGCCTTGCTGGCCTTTACCTTGTCCCTGGATGACTTCGTGGTGACGTTTTTTACGGCGGGTACGGGGGCTACAACATTACCGGTCTTTGTCTATGGCATGATTAAATTTGCGGTGACGCCGGCGATTAATGCCATTTCCACTCTGATGCTGTTGGCTTCGGTGGTGCTGGTGCTGCTGGCCTGGGGGCTGCAACGACGGGGGGAGCAGATGTAGGGGGAGTAAATGGTGGGACGACGCTGGTGGCTGTGGGGCTTGGTGATGCTCTGGGTGGCTTGGCTGCCCCTGGGTTGTGGTTTGGGCCATGGCCCGCCCTCACCCGGTGATGTGCCAACCCTGAATGTTTACAATTGGGCTACTTACATCGCGCCCCAGGTGCTGACGGATTTTGAAAAAAAATTCAACGTGCGCATCAAGTACGACACGTTTGATAGCCCAGATACGCTCTATGCCAAGTTGAAGCCGGGCAACCCCGGATACGATGTGATCTTCCCCTCGGACTACTTGGTGACGCGCCTGATCCAGGAGGACATGCTGGTGCCGTTGGACCTGGGGAAGATTCCCAACCGGGTGCATTTGGGACAACGCTTTCAGAACCTGCCCTATGACCCCGGCAATCGCTACAGCATGCCCTATTTGTGGGGGACGCAGGGGATTGGCTATAACCGCAAGCAAACGGGTCAGGTCATTGACAGTTGGCAGGCCATGTTTGACCCCCGGTACCGGGTGGCTTGGCAGGAGGAGTCCCGGGCGACCTTGGGGGCGGTGTTGATTGCCCTGGGCCTCAATCCCAACTCCACCAACCCGGCGGACATCCAGAAAGCGCGGGATTGGTTGATCCAGCACCGGGGCAATATCGTGGCTTTTGCGCCGGATACGGGGGAGACGTTGCTCAACCAGGGGGAGGTGACCTTGGCCTTGGAAAACAGCGGTGATGTGTTCCAGGTGATGGCGGAAAACCCGGATATTGCCTATGCCATTCCCCGGGAAGGGGCGATTTTGTGGGTGGATGCCATGGCCATTCCCAAGGGGGCGCCCCACAGGGAGCTGGCCCACCAATTCATTAATTATTTGCTGGAACCGCCGGTGGCCGCCCAGATTGCCAACTACACCCGCTACGCCACCCCCAACCAGACGGCCATTGACCAGAAGTTGATCCGGGCTGAGGATTTACAGAATCCCAGCATTTACCCTCCGCCGTCGGTTTTGGCCAAGCTCCAGGTGCTGGAAAACCTGCCGCCAGCGGCCCTGAAGCTCTATGAGGCGGCCTGGAATGAAATTAAATTGCGGGTGGGCCGGGGCTGATGTTGACCCTTTCCCAGGTGTGGAAAACCTATCGCCGGGAGAGTCGCCCTGCTGTTGCTGGGTTGGACCTGACGATTCGGGCGGGGGAGTTTTTCGCCCTCCTGGGACCTTCCGGCTGTGGCAAGACGACAACGCTGCGCCTGATTGCCGGATTTGAAACGCCGGACTGGGGGGACATTCGTCTGGGGGAGCGGTCTTTGCTGGGGTTGCCGCCCTTTCGCCGTCCGGTGCACACCGTGTTCCAAAACTACGCCCTGTTTCCCCATCTGACGGTGGCCCAGAACATTGCCTTCGGGTTGGAGATGCGGGGGCTGCCCCGGCGGGAAATTCGTTCGCGGGTGGGGGAGATGCTGGCGCTGGTGCGTTTAGATGGCCTGGCCCACCGTTACCCCCGGGAGTTGTCGGGTGGTCAGCAACAGCGGGTGGCCCTGGCCCGCGCCCTGATCCAAAAACCCCAGGTGCTGCTGCTGGATGAACCGTTGGGGGCGCTGGACTTGCAATTGCGCAAACAGATGCAAAGCGAACTCAAGTACATGCAGCAGCAGTTGGGCATTACGTTTCTCTACGTCACCCACGACCAGGAGGAGGCCCTCGCTTTGGCCAACCGCTTGGCGGTGATGCAGGGGGGACGGCTGTTGCAGGTGGGCACGCCCCAGGAGGTGTACGAGTACCCTACCAGTTACTTCGTGGCGGATTTCATCGGCGAGTCGAACTTCCTTACAGGCACGGTGGTGGAGGGGCATTCCCCCTGGTTACGGGTGCGGCTGACCAACGGCCACCTGGTGCGGGTGCATCATAACGAAGCGGCCTATCCCCCTGGCAGCGAGGTCACCCTGATGATCCGTCCGGAAAAAGTGCAACTGCAACCGGCCACGGAGGAGGAGGTCCCTGCCCGCATTATCAGCGCCGATTATCTGGGTTTGGACACCCGTTACACCGTGGAATTGGCCGGTGGGATTACCCTGTGCGTGCGCCAGGCGGGGTGCGCTTGGCAAGTGGGGGAAGCGGTTACCGTGGCCCTACCGCCCCAAGCCCTGCGGCTTATCCGCCTCGACCCGGCAGTTGGCCCTCCAGATACAGCCGCGCGGCCGCCGTCGCTCCCAGCAACCCCACCCGTGGGCTGGTAATCAGGTACACGGGAATCTCGGCCAGCAAGGGACCCATGCGCCCCTTGTCGGCAAAGGCCCGCAGAAATCCCCCCTGCCGAAAGCGCTCCACCAACCGCGGCGCGATGCCCCCCGCCAGATACATACCCCCCCGGGCCAGGAGCTTGAGGGCCCAATTGCCCGCCTCACTGCCGTAGTTGGCAATAAACATATCCACGGCCTGGCTGCACAGGGGGTCGTCTAGGCGCGCCGTAATCATGGCCGGGTCCTGGGCCGCCAGAATATCGGCTTGGGCCTGCTCCGGGTACACCTGGGCCAAGTAGCGGTAGATGTTGCACAACCCCGGACCGGAAACCACCCGCTCGGCCGACACCCGCCCAAATTGGGTCTGTAGGTAGCGCCATAGCCCCAGTTCCCGGTCATTGCGGGGAGCAAAGTCCGTATGCCCCCCCTCCGACGGCCAGACCCGGTACCGCTGCCCATCCCAGGTCAAAAAACATTCCCCCAACCCAGTACCCGCGGCCACGATACCAATGGGTGCACCTGAAACCTTTTTGCCCTCCTGCAGCACCACCCAATCCTTTGGCTCCAGATAGGCCAACCCATAGCCCACTGCCTCCAGGTCGTTGATCAGATGCACCTGGGGAATATCCCACTGCTGGGCCAGTTCATCGCCGGCGAGACGCCAGCCCCGATTGGTCAGGTTCAGGGTGTTGTCTATCACAGGTCCGGCGACGGCCAGGCAAGCCATCTGGGGACGGACGGAGGCCTGGGCCAAAAAGACCTGCCCAATCCGATTCAAGTCCGGGTAGTCATCGTTGCGATAGTGTTGGGCCAGCAAGACTTGGGGGGGGTCGGCCAGGTGGATCAGCTCCAAGCGCGTATTCGTACCACCAATATCCCCCACCAATACAACCGGTCGCAGCACCCGTCGGACTCCCAAAGTCTAAAGTCTCAGGACGATTATGCCATCCCGACCAACCGCTATACTAAAAACCGCAGCCCAGGCGAGGACATGGCCATTCTACGGCGGTTAGCAGTGCGCAAACAGCGGGCCAATGAAGCGTTAGTGCGTCTGAAGCGGCGGTATCCTGACGCTACCTGCACCTTGAACTACCAAACTCCGGTGCAATTGTTGGTGGCCACCATCCTGTCGGCCCAGTGCACCGATGAGCGGGTCAATCAAGTCACGCCGGCGCTTTTTGCCCGTTTCCCTGATGCCCAGGCCCTGGCCAACGCCGACATTCACGAACTGGAAACCCTGATCAAACCCACCGGTTTCTATCGCAACAAGGCCCGCCACATCCAGGGCGCCTGCCGCAAAATTGTGCAGGAATTCGGGGGGCAAGTGCCCAAAAACATGGAGCAGTTGTTAACCCTGCCGGGGGTGGCCCGCAAGACGGCCAACGTGGTACTGGCCCATGCCTACGGCATCAACGCCGGTGTCACAGTGGATACCCACGTCAAGCGCGTCTCCCGGCGGTTGGGCCTGACCGACCACACGGACCCGGTACGCATTGAGCGGGATTTGATGGAGCTGATTCCCCAACCGGATTGGGAAAACTGGTCCATTCGCTTGATCTATCACGGACGGGACACCTGCACCGCCCGGCATCCCCAATGTGCCACCTGCATCCTGGCTGATATTTGCCCTGCACGGGAGACCTTTCTAGCCCAGGCCAATGGTGTCCCACCATCCCCTAAGATGAAAAAGGATGAAAAATCACCGTCCTAGAGCCATCTGAGACGTGGTGAACACCCCCTTTAACCTGGCGGCCATTGATGTGGGCACCAATTCCATCCACATGGTGGTGGTGCAAATTCAACCCCACTTGCCCGCCTTTACCGTCATTGCCCGGGAAAAGGAGACGGTGCGGCTAGGGGAGCGCTGTCCCGACACCGGTAACCTTACCCCGGGGGCTATGCAACGGGCCATTGCAGCGCTCAAACGCTGTTGCACCCTGGCGCGCACCCACCAGGCGGAAGCCGTTGTTGCCGTGGCCACCAGCGCGGTCCGGGAGGCCCCCAACGGTCATGAGTTTCTCGAGCGGGTCCGGGAGGAAACCGGATTGGTGGTGGATTTAATTTCCGGCACGGAAGAGGCCCGCTGCATTTATCTAGGGGTACTCTCAGGCATGGAACTCCACGGCCAACCCCACGTGATCATTGACATTGGCGGCGGCTCGACGGAATTGATTCTAGGGGATGGGGGGGAACCTCAGTACCTCAGCAGCACCAAAGTCGGGGCGGTGCGCCTCACTCAAGAAATGATCACCACCGACCCTATTAGCAGTGCCGAGTACGACTGGTTGCGGGCCTATTTGCGGGGCATGTTGGAGTGGCCCATTCAAGACATCCGGCGGCTGTTGGGCTGGCGACGGGTGCCCCTGATCGGCACATCGGGAACCATTGAAGCCCTGTTTTTACTGCAAGCCCATCTCAACAACGCCCCACCCCCCCAACCGTTGCAGGGACAAAAACTCAGCCGCGCTCAGGTGCAAAACCTGGTACAAAAACTGCGCAGTTTGAACGACCAACAGCGGCGCAACCAGTTGCACATTCCCCCCAAGCGCTCAGAAATCATCCTGGCCGGGGCGTTGATTCTCCAAGAGGCCATGCACTTGCTTGATTGCGAAGTGATTATCTTTTGCGAGCGGGCCTTGCGGGAGGGGTTGATCGTCAACTGGATGCTCAACCACGGCCTGATTGCCGACCACTTGCGTTACCAGAGTTCGGTGCGCCGGCGCAGCGTGTACAAGTTAGCGGATAAATACCAGGTGCGTTTGGAACATGCCCAGCAGGTGGCCAAGCTGGCGCTGCAATTGTTTGACCAGACCCAGGGGCAATTGCATCCGGGGGACCCGTTGGAGCGGGAGTACCTGTGGGCTGCTGCTATGCTCCACAATTGCGGTCATTTCATTAGCCACGACGCCCACCACAAACACTCGTATTATTTAATTCGGTACGGGGAGTTGCTGGGGTACACGGAAAACGAAATTGCCATTATTGCCAACGTGGCCCGCTATCACCGCAAAAGTCCCCCCAAACGCAAGCACGACAACTTCAACAGTCTGGATAAGCGATCGCGGACCGTCATTGAGCGGTTGAGTGCGTTTTTGCGCATTGCCGTAGCTTTGGACCGGCGGCAGATCGGGGCCATTCAGCGCTTGGAATGTCAAATGTCCCCCCCGGATTTTCACCTGTATCTTTATCCCCAGGACCCCCAGGACGACTGCACCCTGGAGCTGTGGAATCTGAACTACAAAAAGACTTGGTTTGAGTCCCTGTTTGGGGTGCAGGTGCATGCCCATCTGGCGGCGACTCCCCACCCGACCACGACGGCCCTGCTCACCCCTTGACCCTTAGCCGGTGTAGATTGGCGACTGGCTTGATGCCGACCGGCGCGATGGGGACGGTCGCGGGATTACAGTTGGCTGTACGGGGTCTGAGATACCGCCTAACCCTAGAGGGGCGCTGTATCCGGCTTTCGGGGTGGGAAGCTACCCGCGCCTTGGGCCTTGGCCCGGTTGGCTTTGTAACAAACCGTTACCGGGTTCTCAGGCGGGAGACACCAATCGGTAAGATCGCAGGGGAGTAGCCAACGTGTGATAGGAGCCGTGTCATGACAGTCAAGGCCAGTGGCGGGAGTCCTGCGGTCCAGCCCCAGCTTTTCCGCACAGTGGGGGTAGAAACGATTGCCCAAGCGGAACAAGAGGACCGTTTCCTGAGCCAGACGGAACTCCAAGAACTGGAAACCTATTTTGCATCGGGGCAACAGCGGCTGGAGGTGGCGGCGGTCCTGACGGCCAATTCAGAAATCATCGTCTCCCGGGCAGCCAACCGGATTTTTGTGGGGGGGTCGCCCATGGCCTACCTGGAAAAGCCCGCGGCACCGGCGGAGGACATGAAAGAGGCGATGAAGCTGGGCACGGCTTTTTACGTGGAAAGTCAAGGGGGCTTTTTTGAGGGGATTCGCAATATCTTTAGCGCCGCCGGCAGCGAGATTCCCCCGGGCTTTCAACCCATCAATATCTCCCGCTACGGGGCTGACAACATGCGTAAGTCGCTGCGGGATTTGAGCTGGTTTTTGCGCTATATCACCTATGCCCTGGTGGCGGGGGACCCCAATATCCTGACGGTGAATGTGCGGGGGCTGCGGGAGATCATTGAGCGGGCCTGCTCGACGGCGGCAACGGTGGTGGCGCTCAAGGAAATGAAACGGGCAGCCACGGGCTATTTCCCCAAAAACCCGGAGATTCAATCCCTAGTGGGCAGTTATTTTGATGTGGTGATCCAAGAATTCATTGCCCCGGCGCCATCAAACAAGGTACGGCAACGGACGTCACCAGATTTGCAGGGGTTGGAGTTGCCCCAGGTGTATTACCTGGCGACGGCAGGGCGGCCCCGCTACGCCATGAAACCGGGCTTGTCGGAGGTGGAAAAGCAGGCGGTGATCCGGGCGGCCTATCGGCAGGTGTTTGAGCGGGACATTGTCAAGGGCTACGGCCTGGGGCTGTCGGACCTGGAGTCCAAGGTGAAAAACGGGGAAATCTCCATGAAGGAATTTATCCGCCGCCTGGGGAAATCGCCGTTGTACTACCGGGAGTTTGTGCAGCCTTTTGTCAATAGCCGGGTGGTGGAGCTGGCGTTTCGGCATTTCCTGGGGCGGGGGATTAGCTCCCGGGAGGAGTTCAGCCGTTACTTCAGCATTATTTCGGAAAAGGGTATCAATGGGCTGGTGGATGCCCTGGTGGACTCCCGGGAGTACGGGGATTACTTCGGTGAGGAGACGGTGCCCTACCTGCGGGGGCTGGGGATTGAAGCGCAAGAGTGTCGCAACTGGGGGGCGCAGATTGACCTGTTTAACTACAGCGCGCCCTTTCGCAAGGTGCCCCAGTTTGTGACCCTATTTGCCGGCTATGACCGGCCGTTACCGGACCGTCACCCCTACGGCGTGGGTAACGACCCGCTAGAGATTCAATTCGGGGCGATCTTCCCCAAGGATACGGTGAATCCCAAGGCGGCGCCGGCCCCCATCGGCAAAGATGTGCGGCGGATTTTGATCCGCAACGGGCCGGGGATTACCAATCAGGTGGGCAATCCGGCGGCCAAGGCCCAAGCGCCGGGGTCATTGGGACCCAAGGTGTTTAAGCTCACCCAGACGCCCCGGGTGGGCAACCGGGCAGCTGGCACCCAATCCAGCGTGCGCTTTAGCGAGGTCTCTACCCAGGCTGTGATCCGGGCGGCCTACTTGCAAGTATTTGGCCGGATGGTTTACGAGGGGCAGCGGCAAAAGGTCGCCGAAATCAAGCTGGAAAACGGGGAGATTTCCGTGCGGGAGTTTATCCGCCAGTTGGCCCGCTCAGATGTGTTCCGGGATATGTACTGGAGTCGCCTGTATGTGTGTAAGGCGGTGGAGTACATTCACCGGCGGTTGCTGGGGCGGCCCACCTACGGGCGGCAGGAGCTGAACTATTACTACGACATTTGCGCCAAGAAGGGGTTTTACGGGTTGGTTGACGCCCTGATCGACAGCCCGGAATACAACGAGGTGTTTGGGGAGGACACGGTGCCCTACGAGCGGTACCTGACCCCCCAGGGGCTGGCGCTGCGGTCGTTGCGGCCGGGAACCATTGGCGAGCGGGGCATCACGGTGACGCCGGAGGAAACGCCGCGCTTTGTGGAACTGGGGACGCCGAGCAACCGGCGCACAGAACCGGATATTGCCTTCCGGGTGAATCAGGGGGTAAGCAAGCGGCGGGACCAAACCAAGGTGTTCAAGCTCACCAGCCTGTCCGACAAGGTCCAGGTGGAGCAGGTGATCCGGGCGGCCTACCGGCAAATTTTCGAGCGGGACATCGAACCCTACGTGGTGGGCAACGAGTTCAGCACCCTAGAAAGTCGCCTGGCCAATGGGGAAATCACGGTGCGGGAGTTCATCCTGGGGTTGGGGCAGTCGGAGCTGTACCTACGGGAGTTCTACACGCCCTACCCCAACACCAAGGTGATCGAACTGGGCACCAAGCATTTCCTGGGTCGGGCGCCCCGGGACCAGCAGGAAATCCGCCGCTATAACCAAATCCTGGCCACCCAGGGGTTGAAGGCGTTTGTCGAGGCGCTGGTCGGCAGTGCGGAGTACGCGGCGGTCTTCGGGGAGGATACGGTGCCCTACCGGCGGTTCCCCACGCTGCCGGCGGCCAATTTCCCCAACACGGAAAAGCTGTTTAATCGCCTGACGAAGCAGGACGATTCCCTGGTGGTGCCCAGCTTCAAACCGGGGGCGGGTTTCTAGGGTGATCCATCCCCAGGTCTGGGTGCTGTTGGTGGGCCGCTTCCTGTCGCAATGGGGGAGCGGTTTCACCTTATTTTATGGACCGATTGTTTTTGTCCACCGGGTGGGCCTGAGCGCGACGGCGGTGGGCTTGGGGCTGGGGGCGACGGCCCTTAGTGGCATAGCTGGCCGGATAGCCGGGGGCTGGGGCAGCGATAGGTTGGGACGCAAACCGGTTTTACTCTTGGCGGCGGCGATTGCAGCCCTGGGGTGTGGGGTGCTGGCGGTGGCCGGGGATTTCGCCAGCTTCACCCTGGGGAATTTGATTTTGGGGCTGGGGGTGGGGCTGTACTGGCCGGCCAATGAGGCAGCGGTGGCGGATGTGACCACACCGGCCCAACGCCAGGAGGCCTATGCGTTAACCCGTTTGGCGGATGCGGTGGGGCTGGGGTTGGGGGTGGCCCTGGGGGGATTTCTGGTGGAGGACTTCTACCGCTGGCTGTTTGTGATAGACGGGGTGACGTTTGCCCTGTTTGGGGTGCTGGTGGGCTGGGGTTTCCGGGAACCCCTGCGCAAGACGTCTCTGTCGCTGGAGCACCTGGGGGAGGTCCTGCGCCAGGATGGGGCACTGCGCTGGTATGCCCTGCTGAATGTGGGATTTACCTTTTCCCTGGCCCAGACCAACAGTGCCCTACCCCTGTATCTGAAAACTGTCGCCGGGGCACAGCGCCTATCCAACTGGGAAATCGCCACGTTTTTTACGGTGTTTGTGCTGGTGACGGCGGTGGTGCAGTTGCCGGTGGCCCGCTTGGCCCGACCCCTGGGGCTGGTGGGGACCCTACAGTTTTCGGCGCTGCTGTGGGCGGTGGGGTTTGCCACGATTGGGCTGCGGGTTTGGGCGGGGGTGGGATTGAGTGTGCTGGCGGTGGCCACAGCGGCCTATTTACCGACGGCGTCCACGTGGGTGGCGGCCTGGGCACCGGCGCACCTGCGGGGGACCTACCTGGCGGTGAATTCCCTGTGCTGGTCGGTGGGGTATTTGCTGGGGCCACCGGTGGGGGGCTGGTTTCTGGATTTGCCGGAACCTTGGGCAGACAGCCTGTGGTGGATGCTGGTGGGGATGGCCGGTGGTTTGGTGTGGGGGTTGACCCGCTTACCGGAACCGGCCCAGTTATAATACAAGCAACAGGTGGGCGGGACGGCCATGGCTGGAAAAATGCAACGGGTGCTGGTCATTGATGACAGCATCATGATCCGCAAGATGGTAGTGGACTTGTTGCAGGACCAGTACCAGGTGTTGGAGGCGCGCAATGGGCGGGAAGGGTTGCGGCTGGCCAAAGAACTGCAACCGGATGTGATCCTGCTCGATTTTGTCATGCCAGAGTTGGATGGCTACGCCACGTTACAACTGTTGCGCCAGGACCCGGTTTTGCAGCAGATTCCGGTCATTATGATGTCCGGGCTGCCGGATGAGGTGGCCAGCAGAGTCCCTCAGCCCTTTGAGGGGTTCGAGTTTTTGGAAAAGCCCTTTCAACCGGAGGACCTGCGGCGGCAGATCAAAAAGGCCCTGACGGGGGAAATGCCGGTGCGCCAACCGGTGGCGGGGGCCACGGAAATGCAAACCCTGACCAACAAGCTCATCAATATCGAAACCTTGCTGATTCAGGGGATCGAGGGGTTGGTGCAGCGGGAGATTGTTTCCCGGTTGATGGAACTGGATGCCCAAGGGGAGTCCCAGGAAAACCGTCTGGTGAATTTAGAAACGCGGGTGGAACGGCTGCAATCTCAATTGGATCAGCAGACAAAAATTCTTTTGCGCTTGGTGGAGGAAATGCAGCAATTGCGTGGGGTTCTCCAGGGGGGCAACTATGTCCGCGCCTGAGCAGGTCCAGGCTCTGTTGCAGGAGGCGGATTGGGGGCGGCGGTTGCAAGGGGTGGAACAGTGTCGCCGTTTACCGCCGGACGAGGCGCTGGCTTTGCTCAAAACGGTGGTGACGGACCGCAACGCCCGGGTGCGCTACGCGGCAGTGAGTCAATTGGGCAACATGGGGGGGTTATCGCCGGAACAGAAGCGGGAACTGTTGCCCCTGTTGCGGGAACGGCTCTACGGGGATACGGAACCGGATGTGCAGGCGGCGGCAGCGGATGCTTTGGCGGGATTGGGTCTCCGGGAGGCCTACGAGGACCTGGAGCGGGCGTACCGGGAAAGTCCCGAAT
Source organism: Gloeomargarita sp. SRBZ-1_bins_9 (assembly GCA_039794565.1). Lineage (NCBI taxonomy): Bacteria > Bacillati > Cyanobacteriota > Cyanophyceae > Gloeomargaritales > Gloeomargaritaceae > Gloeomargarita > Gloeomargarita sp. SRBZ-1_bins_9. The sequence goes on from JAUQVX010000014.1 coordinate 48,753, forward strand.
GGCTGGTGAAATTCAGTGTGCTGGCCGGACTGGGGGTGCTGGGGGATCGCCGCGCCTATCCCCTGCTGCTGGAGGCCTTGACCGATCCCAACGAACTTCTGCAAATGGCGGCGATTGGGGCGCTAGCGGATTTGGGGGATGCTCAGGCGGTACCGGCGCTGGGGGCGTTGGTGCGCCATCCCGATTGGCAAATTCGACTGCGGGTGGCCCAAGCCCTGCACCGGCTCAATAGTGCCGAGGCTGCACCCTTTTTGGCCACCTTGGCCCAAGATGAAGTAGCACCGGTCGCCGCTGCGGCGCGAGGGCAGTAACTCGGTTTGGCGGGAAGGGCAGCTTTATTGTACTTTATCTATCTAGCAGAAAAGCGCCGCTGACGCCTATGCCGTCTCCCCTGCCGACAGGTCTTGCCTGCCTTGTCATTACTACTTCCCAGGACAGCCGTAAAGAGCCATTAGTGAAAGAACGGATATTGCTGGGACGCCATCCAGCTTGCGACATTGTGATTGAAGAATCGGTCGTTTCCGGTCGCCATGCTCGTTTAGAACGGCAACCTGACGGCAGCTACGTGATTGTGGACTTAGAAAGCAGCAACGGTTTGTACTACAACGGGCAGCGGGTACCACGCCACCACCTGCGACCTGGGGATGTCCTCAAAATCGGCAACCGGGTGACCTTGACCTACCAAATCCTGAGTGCCGACCAGCCGGCTACTTGGCAAAGCGGGGGGGAGGACCCTAGCCAAACGGTGGTTATGACTGGTGCCCCGGTGGCGATCAGCGAAAGCCAGCCGACTTTGGTGAACCTGCGGGGGCGACAAGTGCTCACCATCGGCCGTGACCCGCGCAATGACTTAGTGATTGCTCATCCAACGGTTTCCCGTTTCCACGCCCGGGTGGAACGCCACGACGGGTCCTTTGTCCTGACCGATTTGGGGTCCACCAACGGTACTTTCGTCAACGGCAAACCCGTTACCCAGCCCTATGTGCTGCGCGCCCGGGACACGATCCGCATTGGCTCCCACCTGCTGGTGCTCAACATGGATGAGACCCTGGTGCAGACCAATGAGGTGGGCAACCTGCGGCTGGATGCCGTGAACCTAACCAAGGTGGTCAAATCAGGCGCTCGGGTCCTGGACCGGGTGTCCCTTTCCATCCTACCGCGGGAGTTTGTGGCCATTTTAGGTCCGTCGGGGTCGGGGAAATCTACACTCCTGGATGCCCTCAATGGCCTGCGCCCGGCAACGGCAGGTATGGTGCTGGTCAACGGAGTGGACTTATACCGCTACTTCGACGCCTACCACAACGAAATTGGCTACGTGCCCCAAAAAAACATCATCCACGAGGAGTTGACGGTGGCCCAGTCCCTGGACTTTGCTGCCCAGTTGCGCATGCCAGCGGATACCACCCCCGCCGAGCGCCAAGCCCGGATTGACGAAGTGCTCCGGGAACTGGGGCTGTCCCATCGGCGGCATGTGCCCGTCAAAAATCTCAGCGGTGGGCAGCAGCGGCGGGTGTGCATCGGGGTGGAATTGCTCACCAAACCTAGTTTGTTTTTCCTGGATGAAGCCACCTCGGGGCTGGACCCGGGCACGGAAACGGATTTGATGGAGCTGCTGCGCCAGTTGGCCGACCAGGGCCGGACGGTTTTGCTCATCACCCACGCCGCCCAAAACGTGAACCTGTGCGACCTGGTGATTTACATGGCAGAGGGGGGGCGCTTGGCCTACTTTGGGCCGCCGGGGGAACTGGTGCCCTATTTCTTAGAACACTTTGCCGAGGCGCTGGCGCCGTTTCCCATTCGGGATATTACAGGAATTTATCGCGCCCTGGACCGGGAAAAAAATCCCAACGCGCCGACGCCACTGCAACTGCAAGAGACCTATCTGGCCTCGGCCCAGTACCGCAAGTACGTGTTAGAGCGGCAGCAATCCCTGGGCACCATTAGCCAGCCGGACAGTGGTGGTGTCCGCCCCCAACCCCCCAAACCGCCCCACGTCAGCACCCGCGTGTCCCCCTGGCAGCAGTTTGGGATTCTCCTGCGCCGGAATATCGCCCTACTGCAACAGGATGTGGGGAGTTTTGCGTTGATCCTGCTGACGCCCCTTCTGCTGGGCCTGTTAGATTTCATCGCTTGGCGGCGGGATATTTTTCAGACCAACACGGGCAATGCAGCCCAGGCCATGACCATGTTGTTTGTCAGCGCCCTGATTGCCGTACTCATTGGGGAACTCACCACCATGCGGGAATTGGTCAAGGAGGTGGAGGTGTACCGGCGCGAGCGGATGGTGGGGTTGCAATTGTTGCCCTATCTGGGGGCGAAGGTGGTGCTGGCGCTGTTGTTTGCCGCCTACCAGGGGGCAATGTTTCTGCTGGTGAAAAAACTGGCGGTGGACATACCCGGTGGTTGGAGTGTAGTCGGGGCCATGTATGTCACCTTGGCGCTGGCGACGTTTGCCGGGATGGTGATGGGGTTGCTGGTGTCGGCGTTGGCTCCCAACCAGAACATGGCCCCCCTGTTGAGTATCCTGTTTCTGGTGCCGATGATTATTTTTAGCGGGGGGATTCAACCAGTCAGTACCATGAACGGCCCCGCCCGTTTCCTATCCCAGCTTTCGGTGATCCGCTGGCCCTACGAAGCCCTGGTAAGCCTGTCGGGGATGGGGCGTGACCTGATGCAGGACCCCTGCTGGCAAACCGACCGAGCTTTGACCCCAGCGGAACTGAGTCAATGCGCTTGCAAAGGTCCCAATGTCTTTCGCCGCTGCAATTTCCCGGGCATTGGCAAGTACTACGACCCGGCGGTGGACCAACCGGAACCGGTGCAGCCCCAGAAACCCGCCGACCCGGGCGACATTCCGGAAACTCCGGCGGCGCTGGCGGCCTTTCGAGATACCCTACGGGCCTACCGGGACAACATGCGGGCCTACGAAAAAGCGATGACCGCCTGGCAAGAGCAGTACAAAGTCTGGCAGGAAGCCCGCAGCCGCGCCATTAACGAGGCCGAGGGGGTGCTCAGCACCTTCAAAAAAGACCATGGCCCCCTGTTTCAGGCGGATGTGGGTACCACCTGGCGGAACCTAGGGCTGTTGATTGGGGCGATGTTGTTGGCGCTGCCGTTTCTCCAACGCCGGCGGGATGGGGTGTAACGCCCCTAGGGCCTATACTTCACCGAGCAACCGTAGGGTTGGGTAGTGGGCGTGGTCACCTTTTGGCCGGCCATCAGTTGTTGCAGGGCCGCCCGGACGTAGTTATTGGCCTTGGTGGGGTCTTGATTTAAACCCGGCGCGTCGTCAATCGCCCCCATGTACTGCAAAATCCCAGCCCTATCAATCACAAACATGTGGGGAGTGGTGCGGGCACCGTACAGCCGACCGATGGTGCCCTCCGGGTCTAGCAGCACTGCCGTGGGGCTGGCTTTGCGCTCCTTGAGGATGGCATTGGCCTGTTCCGCGGTCACAAACCCCTGTTGTCCCGGTGCTGACGACACGATGGATAGCCAAACCACGCCCTTGGCTTTCGCCTCCTGCTGGAGTTTTTGCATGTTGCCGGACTGGTAGTGCTTGACCACAAAGGGACATTCGTGGTTAGCCCACTCCAGCACCACTATTCGGCCCCGGTAATCCCCCAGGCGCACCGTTTGGCCAGTACTGGTCCGGGCGGTGAAATCCGGAGCCGGTTGACCCACCCGCACCGCTGCCGCAGTGGGTATGGTCAACGTAGCTGCAACGGCTCCCGTGACCACCACCGCTGCTGTAACGGGTCCCATCCAACGCATGGTTAACCTCCCATTTGCGACGACAACAAAGTTTTCACCTGGTCGGGATGGAGGCGGCTGGGCCAGACCACTGGCGCTCGGTCTTGACCGGGATACAGCACGTACAGGGGAACGCCACTGCGCCCAAAGGTTTGCAATAGCTGGGTAATATCCGGGTCTTGGCGCGTCCAGTCCGCTTTAAGCAGGTGCACCCCCCGCTGCCGAAAGGCCTGTTGGACCTCGGGTCGGCCAAACACCAGGCGTTCATTCACCTGGCAACTAAGGCACCAGGCCGCCGTGACATTGACAAAGACCGGTCGTCCCTGGCGACGGAGTTCTTCCAAGCGCGCCGGCGTAAAGGGTTCCCAGAGCGTTTCGGTGACCAAGGGGGCGGGAGTTTTATCGGGGACTGGCAACCAGCCCGGCAACGTCAAGCAAAAACCCACCAACGCCAAGGTCACCACCAGCCCCCAGCGTCGCCCCCAGGTGTGCCGTTGCCCCTGACCATACAGCCAGGCCGCTAGACCTACTAGCAACAGTCCCAGCAAGCCGACGGCTAGGCCATCCGTTCCCGTTTGCCGCGTCAGCACCCACAGTAACCAAGCCGCCGCCGCGTACAGGGGAAAGGCCAGCAATTGCTGCAGCGTGTGCATCCAGTTCCCGGGGCGGGGTAGCCAGCGCCGCCAGGCCGGCACAAAACACAGCAGGACATAAGGCAGGGCAAATCCCACCCCCAATCCCGTAAACACCCCCAGGGCCGCCAGGGGAGGCAAGGTCAAAGCCGCGCCAATGGCCGTAGCCATAAACGGGGCCGTACAGGGCGTCGCTGCCACCGTGGCCAGCACCCCGCTGAAAAATTCCCCTAGGTATCCCGATTTCTCCGTCAGGGATTGGCCTGCCCCCACCCAGCGCGTCCCCACCGTGAACACACCGGAGAGATTCAGCGCCACCGCAAACAGCACCAGCATCAACCCCAGCACCATGCCGGGCGACTGTAACTGAAACCCCCAGCCCAGTTGTTGTCCCAACGCCCGCAGCCCCAGCAATCCCCCCGCCAAGGCCCAAAAACTCAGGACCACACCCGCCCCATACACCAAACCACTGGTGCGCACCTGCGCCGGGGATTGCCGCACCTTGTCCACTAAATGCAGGGTCTTCAGGGAGAGAATGGGCAACACACAGGGCATGACATTCAGCAACAGCCCCCCAACAAAGGCCAGCCCCAGCCATTGCCACCAGGGAGTGCTGCCAGTCCCATCTGGCGTGGCCACGATGTGATATGCCCGCGTACCTAGGGAGGTCGTAGCCACCAACACCCCCTCCACAGTTGACAGTTCCTCCAAGTAACCCCGTTGCAATGTCAGTTCATTCCGGGAGCCTTGGCTACGCAGGATTTGGGGGGCCGCGTTGGTAATCACCCCATCGGTCAAAGGAAAGAAAACCGCCCGTTGGACGTCCCCCTCCGGCCAACGCAGGGTCAAGGTGTCTGCCGTCAGTGCATAACTCACCGGCCAGGGGGCGGGCTGGGGATGACTCCAACGCACCTGGTCAAACCGCGCCGCCACTGCCGGGTCCACCACCGCCTGGGAACCCACTGGCAGGGATAACGACAGGGTTGTCGCTTCGGGAACGCAATCGGTTTGGCAAACCAACCAAATCGCTTCCCCACGCAAATCCAGGGTTTGGCCAGGGGAAAGGGTTGCCGGCGGCGTCACCGGGGCCAGGAGAAGGACTTCATTTTTATAGCCAAAACTGACCAGGGGTCCATTGGGGATGCGTTGGGGGTAGGGCCATAGCCATTCACCGATGGTGACTCCTGCCGGGAGTTGCCAGTCCACCCGCACCCGGTCGCCCGCATCCCCTGGATTTTGCCAATACACATGCCAGCCTGGCGCGATGCGCATCTGCAACCCCACCCAAAACGGCTGCCCCGGCTGCACCACCTGCACCTCGCTAAGCAAATCCGCCTGCACATAGCGGGGAGTGGCCCCCCAAGCCGGTAATGTCCCCACCAGCCAGCTCACCAATAGCAGCACCAGCCAGCCTAGTCTAAGCCCTTTGCTCCTGTCCATAGCCCCTGTGGTCATACCCCCCCCCCCACCCCAATTTTATACCCACCAGCGGCAGCCCTAGTTCAGCCTCTACAATCAAAGGGGAAGGAGAATCCGGCAATGATTTGGGTGCAGCGGTTCGGCAGCGCCCTACTGTTGTGGGGGCAGGTGATTGTCCATCTGTTGCGGGGGCGGGTCCATCGGCGGAATTTGCGGGCCCAGTTGAACGTCGTCGGGCCGGAGTCCCTGCTGGTGGTGGTCCTCACCGGTTTATTTGTCGGCATGGTCTTTACGATTCAGGTGGCGCGGGAGTTTATCCGGTTTGGGTCTGGGGATTTGGTCGGCGGCGTTTTGGCCCTGGCCCTGATCCGGGAGTTAGCGCCGGTGCTGACAGCTGTGATTGTCACCGGGCGGGTGGGGTCGGCCTTTGCGGCAGAGCTGGGCACCATGCGCGTAACCGAACAGATTGACGCCCTATATATGTTGAAAACCGACCCGGTGGATTATCTGGTATTGCCGCGGGTGCTGGCCTGTATCCTGATGCTGCCTTTATTAACTGTGGTGGCCTTTGTGGTGGGTATCGCCGGTGGGATACTGATTGCTCATGGTCTATACGACCTGAGTATCCGGCAATTTCTAGACTCAGTGGAGCAGTTCATGGAGGCCCAGGACCTGGTCAAAGCCCTGGTCAAAGCCGCCATTTTTGGTATGTTGGTGGCGACGATTGGGTGTGGCTGGGGGTTGACAACGACAGGTGGAGCCAAGGGCGTTGGCCAGTCCACTACGGCTTCGGTGGTCACCGGCTTATTGGCCATCTTCATCGCCGACTTTTTCCTGTCCTGGTTAATGTTTCGGGGAGTGGGGACGGCACCGTTTTAGGAACCGATGGGACAGGGCTTATCCAGTATCAGGGTGGGGTCTGCCTGGACAGCACAGGAACCGCTGTGGGGTTGGCGACACTTTCAGGTGAAAAATATCCAGCGCCGGGACCGGTTCACTTTTGTCGAAATGGTGGCCGTATGCGACCCGCAGGTGCGTTTCTGGCTGAATGCTCAACAACTGCGCAACCGAACCCTGTGGCAACCCGGTTGGCACTCCCTTTCATCATCCCAGGACCCCCCTGAAGGGATGCCCCCTGTCCCCCCCTACGAACAGGAGACATCAGACGGATAAATCTCTAGATTTTACTGCGGGACCGAGCCGACACCAGCAATGACCCCCCAGGAACCCAGACGACCCACGTTACAGCCCCCTAGACGTCCCACGGCACTAATCTGCAACGCATGATGGCCCCGAGGGAAACCCCTGCCCAGCTCGACAGCCGCCTGCTGCCCTGGTGCCAAGAACCCGGTTTCCCAACGTTGTCCACTGCTTGTTGTGACAATGTACTTCACATCAGAACAATGGCTCGCCGGTGCCCTAAGTTGCATAAAGTACTCCACGTGAGAACCATCCGAGTGAAAGTTATAGTTGGCGCTGCGGTCACAGGTCTGTCCGGCTGAGCTACAGTTGACGACGATGGGATTGGCATAAGTCTGTTGGGGAGCGACCGTCAAGCCAACCATGGTCATAGCCCCCAGGGCCGTCACCTGGAGCGCAAAGCGTTGATAAAACATGAGAAAAACCTCCATGGGTATGATGTCAATCATAGGGTATAGAGATAGAGACCACCCCAAGGAGTTGACGTAGGGGATTGATCACCGCTTGCCGGAGTCACCAATCCCCCAGGATTGGGTCATAGGCCCTTGTTGGGCATCTGCAAGGGTCTAGCCCCCATGAGCGGTTGGGTGGCTGAACTACCCCTGCAAGCCATATCTTTGATACGCCCGCTGCAGTTCCTGACTCAATTCTTGAGCAAACCAATCCGGTTCCAGCACCTGGGCCTGGGCACCGTATTGCAACAATCGCTGGCGCAACCAAAATAGGGAATCCACCGTTGCCTCCAAGTCCACGAACGTTCCATCCGCAGCAGTGGCCACTACCTGTTCGTAGGGCCGCCGGGGTTGGTAGGTTGCCAGCTCCCCGTATAACCGATAGCGCACGGTCAAAGTGGGAAAACATTGGCGGCGCCAGGGAACCTTTGACGCGGGACCCACCCCGACGATCCGGTCCACCCGCAGGGTGAAGTTTTCTTCCACACTGGGCGAGGGCAGGCGACGCACTAGGGGAATGGGGGGATTCGGCACCCAGGCAAACAAGTACAACACCCCATTGTGCCAGCGCAGTTCCGAGTAATCGCAATCCCACTGACTCTCCTGCCCCGAGGACGCTCGGTAGCGGACCACAAAACGCCGCCGCTGCCGCATCCGCTCCTGCAAATCGGCCAGCAACACCTGGTAGTGGGGTTCGCTGTAATCAACGGGGGGGTGAAACTCCGCCTTCAAGGCCCTGGGAAAGTCCGTTTCCTGGAGCCGTCCCACCTGCAGCAGGTGATGCGCTTCCCGGTTGAACCCCAGCGCCGCCAGTAGGTGGGTCCCTAGCGCCAATGCTCGCCTTTGCTCGACCGACAGCAGCACTGGAAACGCTGAAGCCACTAGCTCGTAGGGACGATGGGGGCCACTGCGAATCTCAAACCCACAGTCCCGCAGTCGGCGAATGGCTCGCACCACCTTTTGCTCCAGGTCCCCCACCGGTTGCTTCTGCTGCTCCAGCCAACCCTCCAAAGCCACCACCAACTCCCGTCGCCACCGGGGTTTCTCCGTCAAAAGCCGCAACAACTCTAAGTAGAATGCTAAGTTGTCATTTTTTGATAACATACTCGCGAAAAAGTGGTTTAGGATGAATGTGTTGCTAATGACGAGTATATGAGATTTCTGGTTCAACCCTTGTATGTAGCCCGAAACCCTGGTGTAGGGCAGTGTCCGTTGGGGTGTACTCGCCAATGTTGGGTCATGGAAGAGGCTCCCAACTTTGCGGCGTCCTCAGGGCAAAGTTGTCCCCTGTTCCAGCACCAGGCTGAAACTTGGGCAGCCCTACAGCAGGGGCAAGCCAATGTTATTTTCAACACCGCCCCTACGGGTGCCGGGAAAACCCTGGCGGCATTGGGGTTGGGGTTGTGCCAGCCGAACCAGCGGACTATGGCCCTTTATCCCACCATTGAACTGATTGAGGACCAGGTGCGCAGTTTACGGGGGTGGCACGAGCGGTTGGGACAGGATTTCGACCAGCGGGTGGAGCATTTATACGGGGAGGAACTCAGTCGGCGGGTGGTCCAGGGCACCAGCAGCCGGTTTGAGGTATTGGCCCAGGCGATCCAGCAAAAACCCCTCCTACTGACCAACCCGGATATTTTCCATCTGATCGCCCATTTCCGTTACCGAGACCCCCACTACAGTAGTGATTTGCTGCCCCTGGCGCTGGCGGATTTTCCCCATGTATGGGTAGCCGATGAGTTTCACCTGTTTGGGGCGCACCAGGAGGCTGCCATGTTGAATACCATGGTTTTTCTGCGGGCGGTCCGAGGGGACCAGCGGCCCTACCGGTTTGTCTTTACTTCGGCGACACCCAACCCTGCGTTTCAAGACCAACTGCAGCAGGCGGGTTTTAAGGTGCAGGAAATCAATTGTCGGAGTGTTGCCCAAGATACACCAGGCTATGCGCTCGTGGCGCAACCTGTGACCTTGGAGTTTGTCCAATTGACACGGGAGCAAACAGCCAGCGATTGGCTCCTGGACCATGCCGAAGTCATCCGCCAGATTCTGCAGGCGGAATCACCGGGGCGGGGGCTGGTGATTCTCAACTCCCTTGCCCAGGTCACCCAGGTAGCGAGGCAGTTAAGGGAGCGTTTGCCGGAGGTGATGGTGCGGGAAATCAGCGGGCGCATGGACCGGCGACAGCGGGCGCAGACCCAGGCGCTTTTGCACCAGGCACAGCAACCAGTACTGGTGGTGGCCACATCGGCGGCCGACGTAGGGGTGGATTTTCGCATCCATTTGCTCATCACCGAGGGGAGTAACAGTGCGACGGTGATTCAACGCCTGGGGCGGGTGGGCCGTCATCCCGGTTTCGGGGTCTATCGCGCCTATGTGTTGATAGCCGGTTCTACGCCCTGGGTGTCGGAACGGCTGCGGCAGCAATGGCAGTCGGAGCAGCCGGTGGCGCGTCCGCACCTGGTGGAGATTATTCGCCAAGCCTTTGATCCGCCGCCCACCTTTCCGGAGTATCAGAGGCGCTGGGGGGCCTTACAGGCGCAGGGGTTGCTCTGGCAGATGAGGCAGGAGCATGGAGCCGTTTTCCAACAGACCTACGAGCGCATGGTGGCAGCTCTCCAGCAGGTTTATGGCCAGCAACTGCAACCCCGGTTGGGGGGCTGGCGCCGGTTAGCCGACCAGGGGGACCTGGGCCGAGCCATCCAGCAGGAGCTATTGCGGTTTCGGGGCGGGACTACCCTGCAGGCAGCGGTGTGGGATGAGCACTCCTTTTACACCTATGACCTGCTGCGGCTATTGCCCTATGTGGACGTCGAACTTTTGACTCGGGAAGACTTTTTGCAGGCGGTGGAATCAGCTGGTTTCAGTCCCCTGGCGTTTCCTCCCGAGGGGATAACCCTTTATCTGCGGGTACGGAAGTGGCGGGAGCAACGTTTGCTGGTGAAATTGCAGTGCCATCAGCCCGCGACCAATTTGCGCACCGGCGAGCTGACGCTATTGACGGGAGTAGCTGTGTCAGGACCTCCCCACGTCCGGGAAATCAGTCAGGTGTTAGCGCGCCAGAAACTGCTAGCTTTCCTGGTGCCCCTGTCGGATCAGCAATCCGCCGACACAGTGCGTCGCCATTTACGGTTGAGCGCCCTATTTGGGCTATACGATTTACAGGACGGGGATGGCTACCGCTACGCCTGTGCCTTTAACCAAGATGCCTTATTATTAGAGGCCCTGAGATCCCGGCTCACACCCTTTTTACGCAACGACCATTCGTCATTGATTTTTTAGAGGAGTTAGCCATGAGCCTGTTACGGACATTACTTTTACGCACCCTTCCACCGGAGACGGACCCCATTTTGCGCACCTATATCGAAACCGTGGTGCCAGCAATGGAGCAGAAATTTGGTGGTATTACGGCGCTGGGAGGTTCCCAGGAGGTTCATTTCCACATCCTGCAGGCCAAAGGGGACCCACAGGCCGCTGTCAAGGCCCAACGTTATGCCCAGCGACCTGAGCAAAGCTTACTGGTTCACGTCCTCAATGCCCTAAGCATTGCCTGGCAGTTAATCCCCTACTTAGAAACGCCCCTCAGTGACACGGAAAAACGTTTATTGTGCTTGGGGCTAACTCTGCACGACTACAACAAGTGGTGTGCAGGCGATGAGCAAGACCCCCCTCTGGCCAGCGATGTTGCAGGCATCAAAGCCCTCTGTGCGTCCCTGGGGGAAAAACTAAACTTTGCCGGCTTCTGGCCTGAGTGGCGTACGTATCTGACAGAAATCGGCTATTTAGCCCAAAACACCCAAGCCAAGGTCGGCACCAACCTCCCCAAGGTCAACTGGGAGCCATTTCAGATTGATGATGTAACGCGTCTGGATATGCCTTTGCGGTGGTTATTGCGCTTTGGGGATTTGGCTGTGCATTTGCAGGACCCCGGCGACCTGGTTACCAGCCAAACCGGCCAAAGCCTGCAAGAAACCCTGTGCTGGTTAAACCTAAAGCAAAAGCTGGTCTATCACCGATTACGGGACTGCACCGGCATTTTAACTGATGGTATTCACAACGCCGTTTTAGACGCTGCCAAGCAACGGGGCTGGCAACCCCTGATCTTTTTTGCCCAGGGGGTTATTTATCTAGCGCCGCCGGATGCCTTGCCACCCCCACTGACGGAATTACAGGACATCATTTGGCAGTGCATCAGCAACGTTCTCAGCCAGAGGCATATCGGCTTCAAGCGGGACGGCAAAGGGTTAAAAGTGGCTCCCCAGATTCTAGAGCTTTTATCGCCTGCCGACCTGATTCGCCAGCTTCCCCACGTCATCGAGTCCTATGTCAAAAACGCCAAAAATCCCGCCACACCCAAGCGCTTAGAAAAGTTAGATTTAACCCCCCAGGAGCGGCAATTTTTGGCTCGAGGCGCTGACTTAAGGGCCGATCGTTTAGCTGAATTTATTACCTTTGTGCAACGGGAGTTTTTCAGCTGCTGTATCCCTGAATTTACGCGTTGGATGCTGGAGAAATTGGAGCTAGCAACCGAATTCAGGCCCGAACAAACGCAGGAGCAAGCCGGCGGCGTGATTTACGGCTGGTATCGGGCAGCGGCCCACTTTATTGCCCAGCATGCTACTTGGGATGACCGACAGGCGATGGAACATTTACAAACCCTAGCCAACGACCTGGCCAGCTGGGCCGCGCAAAGGCAATTACTGCCGGTGCAGAGCAGTCCAACTCAGACCACCTTTCGTGAATATTTAGCCCACTATTTAGAGCTACAGGGCTGGGAGCCATCAGCACCGGCAGTGGCTACTGAACTCAGTCGTTATACAGAAGCCAAAACCCGTGAGGCCCAGGCTCCACTTTGTTCCCTCAGCTCCGGCGAATTTGACACCGAAGAGCAGTTGGATTCGGTAGTGTTATTCAAGCCCCAGCAATATAGCAACAAAAATCCCCTAGGTGGGCGGCAAGTTAAGCGGGGGATTTCTCGGATATGGGCCTTAGAAATGCTGTTGCGTCGGACTTTTTGGTCCGCCCAGCGTATACCCGAAGAAGACCAAAACCCCATCTTTTTGTATCTGTTTCCGGCCTATGTGTATTCGCCAGCTGTAGCCCAGGCCATTCGCCTACTCGTCAAAGAACTTAAGTCGGTGAACTTTTGGGACCTGCATCGTTATTGGCTCGAGCAGGGCATGGAGGTCAGTAGCCTGCGCCACTACAACTGGCTATTAACCCCTGATGACCGTTGCACTTCCTCGCGGCAGACCTACACGCGAGAAGATTTGCCCTTTTTAGCCGTTACCTACACCACCACCCGCGGCAAAACGGTGGCCGAAGCCTGGGTAGAACCCCTATTTTTGGGACTGCTGTTGCCGTATTTACTAGGCATTAAAGTAGTGGTTACCCCCAGTCCCATTCCCCTGTACGACAGCGACAGTGACTTTCTAGAATCCATCAAATTAGACGGTCCACCTGATTTTTGGCACGTGTTGGCGTTACCGACTTCCATCTATCTGCGCAACTGGACCCAGCAGCAAGTTCAAGACCTGGGGCAGATGCTGAATCGTTTACTGGTGGCCTACAGCCTACATTTGAGCAGTCGGGGGCAGCCCCCTGATGCCCGTTGGCAGGACCTACCGCGCACCATTCGCGACGTCCAAACGGACATTTGGTTTCTCTTTGCCATTGCCCAAGAAGGATTACGCAACGGTAACCGTAAACCCAGTGCCCAGGAAGTGAAGCGTTACTGGCACTATGCAGAACTTTGGTCACAAGGAGATGTTGCTATGCAAACCAAACTCAAAATCACCCAGCGATTGGTGGAGGAATACCGCCAGTTTTATCGGCCCCGTCTGGAGGAATCCAGCCACACTTTGCTATTGCCTTTAACCAAGGCTCTCGACCACATCCTATCCGTTCCTGAGGATTGGGACGATGAAGAGATCATCCTGCAGGGGGCCGGCATTTTACAGGACGCCATCAAGCGGCAGGAAGTGGCCAAACGCCCCATCATGTGTGATAAAAGCAAACCGTTTGCCGAGCGGCGCCGTCTTGAACTCCAAGCCATTTATCAGTTTATGTCCACTTGTGTCCATGAGTTGTTTTGCCAGCTGTGCAAAGGAGACCGCGCCCTGTTGCAAAAACATCGCAACCGGTTAAAATCCGGTGCCGAATTTGCCTATTGCCTTCTGGCCCTTCAGAATGAACAAGCCCAAGCAGGTTTAGCCCAACCCAACTAAACTAAAGGAGGTGTATCATGACCACCAAGAAACTACCCATTCAATCAGAGGCTCTGCAGGCTCTGCAGTCTCAACTGCATAAAGCTTTTCCCCGGCTGGCTTCTGGGAAATACGTTCACTTTTTCCTAGTGCGTCACAGTCGTTCCTTCCCCGTTTTTCAAACCGATGGGGTGCTCAATACTGCCCGCGTACAGGCTGGTTTACAATCAACCAAGATGATGAGCCGACTGGTGATATTCAAGCGCAAGCAAGTGACCCCTGAGCGGTTGATGGGGCGGGAGTTATTGCGGGCTTTAGGACTCACCAGTGGCAACGAAGGTGACGCCAACTACTGCCAGTACAACGGCGAAAACACCTGCAAAAAATGCCCCGATTGCATTATTTATGGCTTTGCCATTGGCAATCAAGGGTCTGAGCGCTCCAAGGTATATTCCGACTCCGCCTTTTCGCTGACCCCCTATGAAATTTCCCACCAAAGTTTTACCTTTAATGCCCCCTCCGAAGCTGGGACCATGAGTGAGCAGGGCGAAATGCGCAGTTCTATCAACGAACTGGACCATGTGCTGCCTGAGGTTAACTTTCCGGCAGTGGAAACCCTGCGTGACCCCACGTGGGAAGCCTTTATTTACGTACTGGGGAACTTGCTACGCACCAAACGTTACGGCGCCCAAGAATCGCGCACGGGTACCATGACCAACCACATTGTCGGCATTGCCCTATGCGATGGTGAAGTCTTTAGCAATTTACACTTCACCCAAGCCCTGTATGATGCCCTCAAAGCCCGAGGTGAGATCAACGGTCCCATTGCCGATATTTGCCAGCAGGCCAGTCAAGTAGCGCAAGAATTGCTCACCCAGGAACCTGTCACCAAACAACAGCTCATCTTTGGTGAAGCTCTAGAGCAACTGCTTGCCGATGTAACCCACATTTATCAAAGCAGTGACCAACTGCGAACTGTACTTGAAACCCTCTACGGGCAAACCACCACCTATGCCCAGGAGTACGGTGCGTTGCATGGAGCTAAAGAAGAGGGCAAGAGAAAGGGGCGTAAGCGCCGGGACCAGGGGGATGAGTCCGATGCTACTGAGAGCGAGCAGGAAACCCTCTTTTAGTTGGGAGCAGGATCATGCCCATTTACCAATGCACCTTGACCCTGCATGACAATGTCTTTTTTGCCACCCGCGAGATGGGAATTCTCTACGAAACAGAGAAGTATCTCCACAACTGGGCACTGAGTTATGCCCTATTTGCAGGCATCCACGTCATGCAGTCGTACCGGCTGGTGGGTCCAGACGCCCAGCGCCCTAGCTACCTTGACCCCACCAGTGAGCAAAATCTCTTACCACTCAATAAGGAGGGAATTTATGTATTTCCAGCCAAACCGTTGCAATGGTCCTACCAGGTTCATACGTTTAAGGCAGCCCAAGTTCACTACTATGCTGAAGCGGTGAAATTTGGCGACTGCACCGGCAATTTTCCTATCAATTACGGGCGGGCAAAGGAGCTGGCTGTAGGTAGTATTTATCAAACCTACATCCTTGCCCCAGAAACGGTTCAGATTCCCCGCTGGATACGGCTGGGCAAGTGGGCAGCTAAGGTCCATGTCCAGATACAGACCATTGCCGAGGTTGAATCTGGTTCCGGTAGCTACATCTGCACCCATCCTCTCAACCCACTGGATTTACCCCCGGCAACCCGCCTCCTTCTCTACAACCGCATTGTCATGCCCCCCAGTAGTTTAGTCAGCCATGCTCAACTGGAAGGGGACTATTGGCTCATTGAAAAAAGAACATACCTACCCCGAGGAGTTGCCTATGGAGCTAACTACCCCCAAATCCACAGCCCTACATGCCCTAGTCATTGAATTAGTTGCTAGCCAGAAAGGCGAACTACCCAACCACTGCGGGCGGGCCATTTATGCCCAGGTTTTACGGTGGATTCAGTTTGGTAATCCCGAGCTAGCCCAAGCTATCCACGATGGTTCAGAATCCCCCCTGTCCCTGTCAGACTTACTCACCAAAAAAAAAATCGTCGAGTGCACGAAGGGGATGAGTGTTTTTTTCGTATGGGGATATTGGATGGCAGCATTCTTGAGCCATTACTAGTGGGTCTGGAGCGCTGGGAGCAAAAACCTTTGCACTTAGCAGGCTGTTCATTTTTTCTCAAAGAAGTCTGCATGTTACCTGGTACCAATCCCTGGGTAGGTTCCGCCGATTACACTCTTCTAGCCAAGATGGCCCAGCCTATAGATAGTCTTCAACTCCATTTTGTTTCACCAACCAGGTTCAAGCTGCATGATGGTCAGGGTATCCAACCATTTCCCTTACCGGAGTTGGTGTTTGGCAACTTGCAGCGGCGCTGGAATGCTTTTGCACCAGAATCTCTGCAAATTGCCAAAGTCAATTGGCAAATTCTGGTGTCCCATTTCGATCTAAAAACACGAAAGATTTACATGGAAAACACAACGGAGATTGGAGTAGTTGGCCGTGTGCGTTATGTTTTTCATGATCGGGAGCAATCCCGTCTTGCTAGTCAGTTAGCTCACTTTGCATTTTTCTCAGGTGTTGGTCGCAAAACATCTATGGGAATGGGCCAAGTGGTTTTGGAGGAATAACTATGGATGATTTTTTCTTGCCTTTAGCTTATCTGAATGCTTGGGAGTACTGTCCGAGACGTTTTTACCTCGAGTGTGTTTGTGGCGAGTGGGAGGATAATGAATATACCCTCATGGGCCAGCATGTGCATCGGTCTGTGCAGGTGGTAGGGGCGTTGCAAGAGAGTGGAAAGCGCGTGTTCCAACAGCAGTGGGTTTGGAGTGAAAAGCTAAAGGTCGGTGGCATCATTGACCGGGTAGAAGTACACAATGGCCAACTTGTGCCGGTGGAGTACAAAAAGGGAAGAATGGGCCGTTATCTAAACGACCATTTCCAATTATGCGCTGCTGCCTTGTGTCTGGAGGAACGAACAGGGGTAACTATTCCGTACGGTGAAATCTTCTACCACGGCAGTCGGCGGCGACAACAGGTGTATTTTACAGCAGATTTACGCCAGGCTACTGCCAAAGCAATTGCATCGGTCTACCAGGCTATGAATGGACCTGTTCCTGCGCCCATATCCCATCAAGGTAAATGTGCAGCCTGCAGCATCTATAACATCTGTTTACCCCGAGAAGTGCGACATTTGCAGCAGGAGCGACAGTCATGACAGTTCTATACATTACCCAACGGGAAGCAGTGATTAGCAAAGCCTATGAGGCCTTTGAAATTACGCTCAAACAGGCAGATGGTTCGTGGAAAAAGTCAACGATTCCGGTTCAGACTGTTAACCAAATTGTCTTATTTGGTAACCCTCGCCTGACGGGTGATGCACTCATGTATGCGTTGGAGCTAGGTATCACAGTGCATTACCTATCAAGTTTTGGAAAGTACTTAGGTTCGACTTTGCCTAGTTGTTCTCGCAATGGGCAGTTACGTCTAGCCCAGTACCAGTGTTATCAAGATGCAGACCGGTGTTTACATTTGGTGAAGACTATTGTTGCTGCTAAGATTACGAATCAATACACTGTTTTATATCGCCGAGGTTACCGGTCTATTTCTCTCAAACGGTATAAATCTGAACTACAGAAGCAGACCAATTTAGAGCAGGTGCGGGGTATTGAGGGTACGGCTGCGCGAGAGTATTTTGCCTGCTGGCCAACGCTTTTGGGGGATGAGTGGGGCTTTCGGGGACGTTATCGCCGCCCACCCACTGATCCGGTCAATGCACTGCTCAGCTTTGCCTATGGTTTATTGCGGGTGCAAGTGACTGCTGCTGTACATCTAGCAGGATTAGATCCCTACATTGGCTACCTGCATGCAGTAACGCGGGGACAGCCGGCATTAGTTTTGGATTTGATGGAGGAATTTCGTCCCTTGGTAGCTGATAATCTGGTGCTGACAGTGCTTAAAAACCGTGAGCTAAAACGACAGGATTTTTGTGATAGTTTAGGTGCCTACCAACTAACAGAGGGAGCACGTAAAACTTTCTTGGAGGCTTTTGAGAAAAAAATTCAGGATGAATTCCAACACTCAGTTTTTGGCTACCGCTGTACCTACCGGCGCGCAATTGAGCTGCAAGCGCGGTTACTAGCCCGTCATTTACAAGAAGGCGTGCCCTATCAACCCTTGGTGCTGCGTTAGGCTATGACTACTCTCTTCTACTTAATTATCTACGACCTACCCGATACAAAAGCGGGCAATAAACGCCGCAATCGTCTGCATAAATTGCTGTCTGGCTATGGCAAATGGACGCAATACAGCGTATTTGAGTGCTTTTTAACAGCTACCCAGTTTACCAAGCTTCAGGTACAAATTGAGAAGCTTATCAAGCCCCAGGAGGACTCGGTGCGCATCTACGTTTTGGATGCCGGAGCTGTGAGGCGGACCCTGACCTACGGTTCGGATAAGCCCCGCCCAGACAAAGTGCTGATTATCTGAGGGCAATTTCACAATGATTTAACCGACAGCCCCTTGTCCGACCGGGGGGAGTGCTGATTATAATGGTATTCGTGAACCTCAGTGGGGGCCAAAATCCTAGGGGGTTCACGAAAACCGCCAGAACCTGGACAAAACGATAGTTGAGCCTGTGATCGCCCAAGATTTGTTAGGGCAATGTACTAAAGAAAGTGTCCTGATGGGGGACCTTCACGAAAAGTGGCGCCAGACATCCCGGTAGGCGGGCTTTTTCAGGCGAGGGCCTCTCAAACTCTTCATCCCGGTATGCGGGATTGAAACTATCTTAAATACCTTTGACGGGTACCGCTCTACCGCTCTCAAACTCTTCATCCCGGTATGCGGGATTGAAACCTGTAGCGACTGAGATAACCCAGGGCGACCTGGTGACTCTCAAACTCTTCATCCCGGTATGCGGGATTGAAACTCCTTTAATTGTTTTCACGCAGGAGGTAGGAGACACCTCTCAAACTCTTCATCCCGGTATGCGGGATTGAAACTACTTCAAGGGAGCGCTGGTGAGTGCCGCTCGATTTCTCTCAAACTCTTCATCCCGGTATGCGGGATTGAAACTACTGCCGAACCACAACCCTAAGCCGCGCGGATGGCCTCTCAAACTCTTCATCCCGGTATGCGGGATTGAAACTTTGTGGTTGTTTGTGGCATGCTGTACTTTTTCGGACTCTCTCAAACTCTTCATCCCGGTATGCGGGATTGAAACGCTCGTGTCGCTGTTCAGGACGGCCCTTATTTGTGGCTCTCAAACTCTTCATCCCGGTATGCGGGATTGAAACATTACCCCAAATATCCTGAAATTGGGGGTAAGACGGCTCTCAAAC